>NZ_JBGFFE010000038.1:0-14803 GCF_041224415.1 Clostridium lapidicellarium
TTCCATTTCTTATCTTAAATAACCCTACAGTAATTTTACACTAAGGCATCTCTCGTTTCAATTCCTCACTAGGTATTCTAAAACTATATAATCATCCTAGTATATACTTAGTTATAGCGAAGGTTTCAATTCCTCACTAGGTATTCTAAAACTGGTTTTATGTTGGGTTCGCTTATTTGTATTTCAGGGGTTTCAATTCCTCACTAGGTATTCTAAAACCCCAAGGAATTCCAGAAATATGGGCAGGATTCGGAGTTTCAATTCCTCACTAGGTATTCTAAAACTTTGGGTTAGAGATGAGTTATCTCCTTTCTGAAATGTTTCAATTCCTCACTAGGTATTCTAAAACTCTTTGGTCATTACTCTTATTTGTCCAAATTCCGGATTTCGTTTCAATTCCTCACTAGGTATTCTAAAACTATCCCTGAACTTTCCATCATTATCGCCATTCACCATGGTTTCAATTCCTCACTAGGTATTCTAAAACTAGTCTACCTAGCACAGGAGAATTCACTTACAGATATGTTTCAATTCCTCACTAGGTATTCTAAAACTTTACGATATTTGTTATTACCTTCGATATTCCGGGGTTTCAATTCCTCACTAGGTATTCTAAAACAAAAATGACATAGATATAGACAAGCTTGTCAAAACCAGTTTCAATTCCTCACTAGGTATTCTAAAACGTAGAGGGGTACACAAGGGCAACACAGAATTGTGTTGTGTTTCAATTCCTCACTAGGTATTCTAAAACAACCTCCATGCTCATATGAAGCTGATATATCTTTTCCAGTTTCAATTCCTCACTAGGTATTCTAAAACACTAAGAAGTATGAAGCAAGGCAGAAGGAAAGATAGTTTCAATTCCTCACTAGGTATTCTAAAACCGTTACGAAAACAATAGAATATTGGCATTATTTTTTTGTTTCAATTCCTCACTAGGTATTCTAAAACGCCAGGGTATTGGAGTTATCCAAGCTGTATGGCGAGTTTCAATTCCTCACTAGGTATTCTAAAACTTGTTATAGGGTTACATTATTCCCCTTAGATGAAAGTTTCAATTCCTCACTAGGTATTCTAAAACCCAGAAAGTATTGGACAGTTTACAGGCTTGAGAGAGTTTCAATTCCTCACTAGGTATTCTAAAACAAAAAAGAAGTGTAAATATGGATATGGGAAGTGAGGTTTCAATTCCTCACTAGGTATTCTAAAACGTTTTTATATAGTGGCAAATCGCCAAGCTGTATTGTGTTTCAATTCCTCACTAGGTATTCTAAAACTTGCACTTGGTACTGGAACAATAGGGCAGTCATCTAGTTTCAATTCCTCACTAGGTATTCTAAAACAGAACTGATTACATCTGCACTTCCTGCTACTGTTGCAGGTTTCAATTCCTCACTAGGTATTCTAAAACATATTGTTACTATTTATAGGTTGAAACACATCTCCTAGTTTCAATTCCTCACTAGGTATTCTAAAACGTATTTTGTACAAAGCTATCATTTATCTGTTTTAGTTTCAATTCCTCACTAGGTATTCTAAAACTTTCCACCACTGGTAGCGCCAAGAATAGCCTGATCCGGGTTTCAATTCCTCACTAGGTATTCTAAAACAAAATGCAACCAAGCTGACTGATGCCTATGCATATGGTTTCAATTCCTCACTAGGTATTCTAAAACAAAGGCTCGCTTGAAACGGCAGCTATAAAGCTCGAGGGGTTTCAATTCCTCACTAGGTATTCTAAAACGTCTTAAAAGACTGGGATTGGTATGGTGAGCAGAGATAGTTTCAATTCCTCACTAGGTATTCTAAAACATAAAGAAGAAAGCTATGGGCAAATATGCGTGGGGTGGTTTCAATTCCTCACTAGGTATTCTAAAACTCCCAACAGATGAATATGACAGCAGGATTGAACTTTGTTTCAATTCCTCACTAGGTATTCTAAAACTGTTTACTTTGTCGATACAGAAGAACAGTCCCAGCGGTTTCAATTCCTCACTAGGTATTCTAAAACTCCTATGCTATGGGGGTAGACACATTTGCAAAACTAAGTTTCAATTCCTCACTAGGTATTCTAAAACTATGTAGGAGCTAGGCTTTAGCCCCTATTTTTTATAGTTTCAATTCCTCACTAGGTATTCTAAAACTTATAGCGGCGTTCGAGGGCCCTGATGGATTCGATGGTTTCAATTCCTCACTAGGTATTCTAAAACATAGTTTAAAATTACCTTATATAAGTCATATGGAGGGTTTCAATTCCTCACTAGGTATTCTAAAACACGGCGTAAGCGTCAAAGAACCGATAGCAATAGTCAGGTTTCAATTCCTCACTAGGTATTCTAAAACCGGAGTTATTACAGGTACAATGCCTAATAATCCATGTTTCAATTCCTCACTAGGTATTCTAAAACCAAAATTCCTGTACATGGATATTTAAATGAAAATACAAGTTTCAATTCCTCACTAGGTATTCTAAAACAAAAGCTGGATATCCAATGGGAAGTATTAGTGATAGGTTTCAATTCCTCACTAGGTATTCTAAAACGCCAAAAGGGATAATATATATATAGGGGATAAAATAGTTTCAATTCCTCACTAGGTATTCTAAAACCGCCATGGTTGCAGGGCCTGCCACTCCGTCTACCACGTTTCAATTCCTCACTAGGTATTCTAAAACAGAAAGCGGCGGAATAGAGGAAAATGCCGACGTGGGTTTCAATTCCTCACTAGGTATTCTAAAACCTGGCGACGCCCGCCGCCAAGAAGGATAGAAAAAACAGTTTCAATTCCTCACTAGGTATTCTAAAACTCTGGGTTTTCCGTACCCTTGTTTGTTATTTCTATATAGGTTTCAATTCCTCACTAGGTATTCTAAAACGAAAACAATGGCGCTGGACAAATACAGGGAAGCATTGTTTCAATTCCTCACTAGGTATTCTAAAACCGGATGCCAAGATAGTTTCCCTTACGGCCAGTAAAAGTTTCAATTCCTCACTAGGTATTCTAAAACATAAATATAATCTTCCCAAGAGTATCCGGCAACCAAGTTTCAATTCCTCACTAGGTATTCTAAAACGGTAGACACTATAACATTTTCTATCTTCTGACCTGGTTTCAATTCCTCACTAGGTATTCTAAAACAAGTTTTGAAGCTCCGATTCCTCTTTTGCTATATCAGGTTTCAATTCCTCACTAGGTATTCTAAAACTAGTAAATGCCTTAAACGAGGTTTTCAACGAAGTCAAGTTTCAATTCCTCACTAGGTATTCTAAAACTGGCGTATGGCGCGGCTGGCATAGAAAAATATACGTTTCAATTCCTCACTAGGTATTCTAAAACATAAGCAATTTAAACGGGAATGTGAATATGAACTTGGTGTTTCAATTCCTCACTAGGTATTCTAAAACTAGTAAATGCCTTAAACGAGGTTTTCAACGAAGTCAAGTTTCAATTCCTCACTAGGTATTCTAAAACTATTGTTTCATAGTAGCTTCATTTATTTCTTCAGCTGGTTTCAATTCCTCACTAGGTATTCTAAAACGCGTTCGTCACCTTATCGTCCTGCAATATTTTTCTGTTTCAATTCCTCACTAGGTATTCTAAAACCTATAGTTCAAGGCATACTTAATTTATTCAATGGCAGTTTCAATTCCTCACTAGGTATTCTAAAACATATTTTGGTTGGCAGGTATCCACAAAACTGCCGAGTTTCAATTCCTCACTAGGTATTCTAAAACCAGGGAACATTTCAAACCCGTCGACGATATAGGAAATAGTTTCAATTCCTCACTAGGTATTCTAAAACTTGTTATCGTCGTGGACCTGAGACGTTATATTTCTTTGTTTCAATTCCTCACTAGGTATTCTAAAACACTTCTGCATCTTTAGCAGCCTGAATTATATTACTCTCGTTTCAATTCCTCACTAGGTATTCTAAAACATACACTCCTTAATTATTTATTTAACTACCTACACAGGTTTCAATTCCTCACTAGGTATTCTAAAACTTGCAGAGAGATTTCATAAATCTTAATAGGGAGTATGGGTTTCAATTCCTCACTAGGTATTCTAAAACGGTGCAACGTGATTTGGATTCCATTCATTTCCAAATACGTTTCAATTCCTCACTAGGTATTCTAAAACCGCTAAACAACGGGGATGCTAAATTAAGTTTAAAAAGTTTCAATTCCTCACTAGGTATTCTAAAACATTCATTGCCAGCCTCATTAAATCATCGTGTACCATAGTTTCAATTCCTCACTAGGTATTCTAAAACATATATGGGTTTTATAATCGCTCCAGACGTGCTTTTGTTTCAATTCCTCACTAGGTATTCTAAAACTCAAAACTTCATATCCCATATTTACTCCCTATGTATTGTTTCAATTCCTCACTAGGTATTCTAAAACCAATCCCCGCATCTTCGGGGATATTGGCAATTCTAGTTTCAATTCCTCACTAGGTATTCTAAAACAATAGGAGACTTTATATTTTAGACATGTAATTGTATGTTTCAATTCCTCACTAGGTATTCTAAAACTAAAAGCTCTAAGCCTTGTAATGGTATGGATGCATGTTTCAATTCCTCACTAGGTATTCTAAAACAATGCTGTTCTCAATATTTGATACCAGGATGAAATAGTTTCAATTCCTCACTAGGTATTCTAAAACAAATAGGAGAAATGTTGGGAATATCATCCCAAGCAGGTTTCAATTCCTCACTAGGTATTCTAAAACAAAAATAGCAAAAAAACTTGACAATGAGTGTAAAAAGTTTCAATTCCTCACTAGGTATTCTAAAACCTTAAAATGGCGCTATGTTCGATAGAAGATATATAAAGTTTCAATTCCTCACTAGGTATTCTAAAACCCATCGAATATAGAATACACCAGCTTGTCCAAAATTGCAATATACAGGAAAATTTTTGGAAGGACTTCAAAAATCAATCTCAGGCGGCCAATTAACTGCAGATATAAAAATTGTCGACCCCCGGTAATTTTTGCTCTATTCAGGGTCGACGACAAAACAATTTAAAAGTTGGAACAGTATTAAAAATATTTTTAGAAATCAATCAGATAATTTTACAGGAATATATCCTGCTGATTTTTTGACACTCCAAGAACCTCTCTATTGGAATATCTCGTACTTTTAAAAGTGTATATTATCACCGAATCTTCGCTGTTCACCATGATATCAGAAAGTTGGCACTTTAGTTTTTTCAAATTAGCCATGCTTATATCTCCCTCAAAGACAGAATTTTGGACCCAGGTTAAATACTTTCTGCATGTTTTGAGAGCACGACCCACACGCTTTTCTCCAAAATCATAAACAAGTATTACAAACACCAGCTACCACCTCGCGACAAAACCGTTATATGGCTCGTCTTCAGTTATATATTTTTGAAGTTTGTATAATTCAAGCCTTATTATACGTTTGTAACTGACAGTAGTTCCTATTTTAGGATGCTTTATTCTGGTTAAAAGCTTATTGTTGTATTCCTCTATAAACTTTTTTCTTCCTTTATCATTTAACATTATACCGTTGAAGTCAGATTCAAAATCTTTTTCAGTAAGTTCATTCCTGTTGAGAATAGTAAAGATAGTCCTGTCCACTATTATGGGCTTGAATATTTCAGCTATGTCAAGGTTGAGCGAAAAATGCCTCATGTTTGTAGAATGAAGGTAGCCTATCCTCGGATCCAGCTGGGTTTGGTATATTTCACCTAGAACAGTAGTGTACATCATGGAGTTTCCAAAGCTGATAAGTGCATTTATCTTGTCCCTTGGAGGACGCTTGCTTCTGACTTTAAAGGCAAATTCCGGATTCTTTATTATTTTTGAAAAACATCCATAGTATTCCTGTCGCATGTTGCCTTCAATTGCCATGAGTTCCTCTATAGTTTGACAATTTTCCATGAATTTTTCCTTTTCCGCTATATCTTTGAGCTCTGGTTCCACATCCATGCCCCTGCTGTTATAATATTTTAGAATCACAATTATGTTTTCCGCTGCGGTCTCTATTATCATCTTGGCTATTTTAAGCCTTTTTTCATAATCAAGATAATTTTCCGCCTGCTTCAATATTACGTATCCGGAATTCAAATGCTCTCTCGGGTAAAAAGTCCCAGTATAATATCCATAATAATTAAAAAAATGTACACATATTTCCTTCCTGGATATAAAATCAAGAAATCTTTTATTCAAATTGATTTCGCCAAATACCCAGATATTGTTGAGTTCCTCCACAGGCAAATATTTCTTTCTGCCTCCAGTTTCAAAATATACGGTATTATCTTTTCTCTTTAAATCCCCATCGCTAAAAATATAAATATCCTTTTTCATCTATACCTCCTATGAATAACAATATTCCCTATAAGCACACTTCCTGCAAAACCGTATCTTCTCAGCAGAAGGAGGACGTTTAAGTTCACATATTCTTTCTATATCCAGACACATTTTTTGAAGACATTCCCGGGATTCATCAGTCAGGTTCACTTCTGTCCTCTTTTTCTCCTCCGGATATAATAAAATCCCCTTTGCCTCTATGCCCGCTTCCTTTAACTGGTTCAGATAATACATGAGCTGCCACTTTGAAGCCTCGGCATATTTAGAGGTTTTCTTTGTCTCACCAATTGTTATCTGATTTTTGGACCTGAAAATCACATCGAATTTGACATTCCCGAAACTGATTTCCTTGTCGTTTCTCTTATATGTACGTTCATGTATAAAACGACCTATTTCCACATTTTCATCATGCTGATCAGGCACTATAGCCCTGGACATGAGCCAGACTTCCCGCTTGCACACATTGTAGTACCAAAGCATAGTTCCATTGACCTCCATAATATCACCCCTACATAACGAAAAAATCTTCTCCTTTTTCTCTCTTATACCCTGTATTTTCATCATAATACTGATCAATTTGATCTTTAGGAATCCAAAATAAATTAGATTCAGCTCCACCTCTTGCCTTAAATTCAATAGGTCTATTATCCTTAATTCTTGTCAATCTAACCTGTATAATGTAATCGCTCAATTTACCGTTAATCAATTTCAGAAGCGCTTTCTTTTCATAAAAACTTATCTTCTTTCTATATTTATCCGCTAAATTTTTATCTATACCAATATTTTTTAAATCATAATCAATTTTGTCACCAGACTTTAAAACTGCTTCATATGCATCTGCTATTTTAGAAGCTTTTGTATCTTTTTCAACAAATACATCTACTACATCTTCTAGTTTATCTATTAGCTTAAATTCTTCAATAACACCAAAATTTAATTTCAATATTCCTTCATTCCATATCGTTTTTGATTCCTTATAAAATCCACTCTCATTCAATTCCATATCATAATATTCTTCTGTTAATTCACCATATTTGTCCTCATCAATTTCAGGATATTTTTTTAAAATACCTTTTGTCAATTTCAAATTCATTAGTTGATATACGTAGCTGTTGTCATCTTCAAGCCGTACAATATATAAAGGACAGTATTCTTTCCTCTCACCTTCCCTATTTATTCTGCCTGCAGTTTGTATTAACGAACATATAGGGGCAAAATCTCTAAACCCCATATCAAAATCCAAATTGACACCTGCTTCTATAGTTTGCGTTGATACCAAAATAAGAGGAACTTTACTTTTTAATTTTTTCTTTAGTAAACCAATAACTTTTTTTCTTTGTTGTGGAATAATATTGGTGGACAAATAATATACTTCTGTATTTATTCCAGTATCCTTAATTTTTCCTTTCAATTTGTTATATACTTCTATACTTCTTTTTATTGTATTTACAACAATCAAAACTGATTTTTTATTATCCCATTTTTCAAACATTAAAGATACAAATTCACCATTAGTTAATTTTTTATTCAATAAGGGAATAAGTTTAGTTCTGTGTAAACTCTGAAAATAATCCTTATAATCGGGAAGTAATTGAATTGAATTGTCAATTTCAGATTCATCTTTTAAAATCAATTTGCTGAATTCAAGAATTTTAGGCTGAGTTGCAGTCATCAATATAAATTTTGTGCCATAATATTGATTCACCTTTTTAAGAACCGCCCCAATCAGCGGCATATATTTTTCCGGAACTGCCTGAATTTCATCAAGTATTATAATGCTTCCTGACATCTTATTTAACTTCTTAAGCGGTCTATTTTTACCCGTAAATATAGATTGAAAAAATTGAACAAATGTTGTAAGTATAACATCTCCATCCCATGCTTCTACATCAAGCAATGCTTTATCAAGAGACATATTCTTATTATTTCCGCTTTTGATATTTGAAAAATCCGAAAGTCTATGATGAATAATCAGTTTGAGCTCATTATCAAAAACATTTTCATATTCTATTTTATTTTGTTCAATAATATTTATAAATGGAATTGCAGATATAATTCTCGGATTATAATTCATAATTTTGTTCATCCTTTTCTGAAGTATAAGTGCACATTCAAGTGATGACAATGTTTTACCTATTCCAGTCGGTGCAGTAATAAAGAAAAATCCTGTATTGACTATTTGAGCATCTGAAAGACTAGTTATTACATTAATCATTGTTTTTCTTGATTTATTCCTTTTATCATTCAAATCAATTTTACCCCTATTGGCAGGCTTTGAATTTATATATTTTTCAACTTTGTCAGGAGAAACCCTCTTAACTTTATTAATATCAATCTGTGAGGAATTTATCTTATCATTATCAATCAATACAGAAAAAATATATATTATAAAGAAAAACAAATAATCTTTTTTAAATCTTCCTTGATTTATAAAAGTAGGTATTCTAGTAAACAACCTATCTTTTTTTAATTTTTCAATCTCAAAGTATTTATCCTTTATTTCACTTTTCAAATTACTATCTTTTAATATTTGAGCTTTATTTTCAAATAAATTATCTCTTTCAGTCAGTAAATTATTCCATACGCTATTTTCACGACTGATGCTAAATAAACTACTGTTAACTCTTAAAGCTTCATGGTGAAGTCTAACCACAACATAACATAAAAATTTTAAAATCTCTTCCTCAATTGAATTATTATTGGTATCCAAAGCTTCATCTTTTAAAAAAAGATAAACTATACAAGCAGAAATAGGTGCATGACTCCTAAATCTAGAATCTTCACCCTTAATAAGATAATCCTGAAAATATTTTGTATATTTTCCCATATCGTGCAGATATCCTATCCAATAGCATAGATCTTTCATTTTGCCATTGGAAACGGCATCAAAATTTACTGTTGGAGGTATCTGATATTTCGATAATTCAGCCACGGATTTCAAATGTTCCTTTAACAGTTGTTTTGTATTTTTATTTTTATCATAATGAGCATAATATTCCAGTTTAATCACTCCCAATCAATTTATCCATACAATTGAAGTACCATCATTTAATTCTATAGACTGATTTATTTTTACCTTCATAGTCGTGCCATTCAAATTCACCAAAACATCATTTAACCCATTTTGGGTTATCTCCCTATTATTATCAAACTCGGCAGGAATTTTTTCCTTAATAAGCTGCAATGGCTCATTCATTTCATCATCAATTATTAATTCCAGTTTTCTATTCATCGGAATAATTGAATTCATCATTTTTATTTCCTCTTCATGCTGCTCACCTTCAAAAATGCCACAAGGCTCTATCCATCCAAGGTTAAAAGCAGTCCCTAATCCTATGGATATTCCCTTGCTCAAATATATAGGTTCATTGTACCTACACATATTCAATATTTTTTTCATTATCAAATCATCCTTATGATGAACCCATATTTGATAACATAAACAATTATCTCTTATATTTTGAGGTACAATAAATTCAAGATTTGTCTGACTGTGATTCTCTTGACTCCCATTAAAATCATTTTTTCCTTTAATCATAAGATAATTCAATTTCTGCATAATTTTTTTCAATGGATTGCAAATAGCAATCGCAATATCACACTCGTCTAAAGAAAAATCCTGATAATAAGTATCCCTTTCATAGCCAATTAAACCAGCTATAATCCCTGTCACAGTTGTTCTTGGAGGTACATAATAAGATAAAGCAGTTGAATTTGAATAATATTTTCTAAAATGGGCCATTTTCCCTTTTAGGTAAAAAGAAAATATTTTCATAATATTACTCCTCCATATTCTTTACAGGTGATAATAAATCTACATCCTCAAATTTAGGAATATTTATAAAATTATTTTTATCTATAATTGGATTGAGCCAACCTACCATATCTTTTATATATCCCTTACTTCTTAAAAGATCAATTACATTGGAAAGTTCAGCAAAATCTACTTTTAAATCATTCAATGATCTTATAGGCTTGTCTTCATCGTAGGTTACTTTTATAAACCTTCTCAAATCCCCAAGATATCCATCAAATTCAGGTTTATACACTATTTCAAAATAAAATAATGGAAATTGGCCCTGCTTGCTATCCGTTTTATTAGCCATGATACTCTGAACAATTGCTTTTCTGAATATGTCCAGATCTTTAACCGTCATGCCTGTCTTCTTTGCACTATATTTATTTACTGTACCATAATGGGCTACAAGAGCATAATATATCTTATATTTATTTCCAAATGTAGAGTTATCATTATTCATTATTGAAGTTATACTATTGGACTTAACAAGTTCCACAGGATGGAGTGAATATCCCCAATTCATTTGAACAGGTCCCGTATATGTTTTATTTACATTTTTAACTGCCATGGCACTTCCAAAAAGTCTTATATCAATCAGCTCTTTTTTGACTATTTCTGTTAAAAAAATATCATTAAATTTTGATAATTCCCTTTTTTTCTTTTTATCATTCGCCGCTTTTTCATAGTTTTCCTTAAAATTTTTATCAGGATATCCTAATGTATCCCACGCTTTTTTCACTTCAGCATTTTCCTTAAAAAGTCCCTGAATTTTACCATTATCACTGAACCACCTATCTCTAATATGTTCAAACATCGTATCCATATCAACATTCTTATTATCAATCATATCTATAAATATAGAAAATCCTTTATTTTTGAGAAAATCCCTAATGTCCCTTTTCCTTCTTGCATCACTCACAAGTAAGGTGTTTGTCTCATAATCCATCCTCGGTTTATTCTCCTGATCAGGATCTCCGTTACAATTGGAAAATATTCCTTCAAATCCAAATAAAAAATCACTGTTATTGTTAATAATCATAACTATTTTCCCTCACTTTCATTATCTTTTAATTCTTTATTTTGTTTTTTTGTATTACCTACCATGTAAGAATATCCTGCCATAATATAAAATACATTGGCCTGATCGCTCAATGTCCATCTTTTACCCAATGTTCCAGAATATAAATGAAATCTATTCATATATGCTTCATTAAATATATCTAATGCATTATACTGGTTTAATCTTTCAACAACATCATTATATAATCTATAAATCTCTGAACACTTCATGCCCTGAAATTGTATCTTCTTAAGTATGGGTTTGGTCTTATGCCCACGTTTCCATTGTTCATAAGCCACTTTATCAATTAATATGCCTAAATAAAATAATGCTTTCGCATCATTTGAAAACTTTTGTGAATACAAAAATTCTTCAATCTCATTTACCGACTTATTAACATCATCTGATATAGTATTTATATTACCCATTTTATCCTTCTCCTCTCCGTTAAAAACTTCTTTATTTAATAATTTCAATTCCTGTAATGATTTAAAAAATGCAATATATTTCATAGTGACATTTTGAATAAAATAATCCCTATAATTTCCTGAATCATTTCGTTTATAATTCTGTAATTTCATATTTCTATAATTATCCATTAATTTCTTGTCCAATTGTTTGCAGCCTTTTTCCATAGCTTCATTTGCATATGAATATATATTCTCGCTGTCTATTATTTCACCACATAAAATTGATTTATATAAATCTAAGACTCGTCCAATATTTATCTGATTATGCTTTTTATCTTCACGTACAGGAATTATTCTATATACATCACTTATATGCATAGTATTAGTTTTTTCTCCATATCTAAGTGAATTATTGCTTAAAGATCGAATTATCTTTTCAATTCTGAGTGTTGGTACATCTTCTATAGTTTCAATTACATCAATCGAATTTCCATCTGTTCTATATACTATAAAATTAACGCTATAGAATTTGACAACATCAAATACACTTGAATCCTTAGTATTTTCAATGAAATCCTCGGCTTCTGTACCATTAAACAATAAATCCACCTTATTTTTTAGTTTATAAATCTTTTCATAATCAAAATTATTATCTATCCCCTCCGGCAAAATAAATGTGGATTCACCCGCAAGCTTTCCAACAAATTTTTGATTTATAATATTAGCCCCATGCATCAATTTTTTATAACAATTCTGACAAAATGAATAATTATCATCATGGTTGAAATTTTTACTTATCTGAGAATAGTTTTTAGTAGTTATAGTAAATACTTTATTTATATTCACCCTTGTAAATTTCCCTGAATATTCAGAATTTACATTTGTTACATTTTCACCACAAATATAACAAACTCTGCTTTTATTATCTTTTCTCTTGGTATTATTATCTTCAAGATTCAAAGCAATTTTAATAAGTTTTAGATAATCTTTATGTTGAGAAATAATTATCTCATTTTTATCTTTAACAATAGTAGGAACAATTATGGTAAATTTATTTTTTTTATTATTGTTATCTATAAATTCTCTAACAAAATTATCAAAACTTACCTTCTTTTTATCAATAAATAAATTTTTTTGCTCTAAAACAATATCTCTATCCTCATATCCCTTAATCTTGTTTAAATTTACACTACCCTGACCCTTTTTATTTTTAATTTTAATCAAATTTCCTTTATCAAGAAGTTTTAACAATTCAGCTAACTTGCACTCTCCCATATCATATCTATTAAGACAGTTATATAAATCACTAAAACTACTTCCCAAAAGATAATTTAAACTTTTTATATCTCTAGTCATATAAAATTGTGCAGCCGCCGCAGGATTATTTTTAAAATAATAATATTTATAACATGACTCTTCAGTATATGGCTCTTTAACATCAAAATATATATCGTTACCATCAATATCAAATGTTAAATAAACTACAAATGGATTATCACCATCTTTTATATTAATCTTCTTAACTATGGAAGAATATTCATTTTGATTTTCATTTTCACAACTTGAACCTATATAAGCTGTTATAAAAGGTATATTCATTTATATTTATCTCACCTCCAACACTTAATTTTTACAAAAATACTTTATAAACAAAATATTTAGTGATATTAATTAAATTTATTTTCCTATATTAAGTATTCTATTCTATTATTCAAAATCCTTTATAAATATATCTAATATTACAAATTATTTAAAATATTTCCCTAGTTAAAAAAACTTCTGAAAAAATAATTTCTCAGAAGTTTTTTTGTTAAATATGATGTTTTTTTCACAAATACATTATTCGACTTACTTATATATTAAACCCATTCTGCTTTTTCTCTACAAGATTGGATTCTTTAAAGAGCTGCAAAATAATCCCTCTCAAATTTATCCAAATAATATTTCTTGTCTCCATAATTATCTATTACATATTCTATATAATCACATACTTTAATATAATCTGCCTCGTATAAGTTTCTACCTTTTATAGCTTTAAATTGAAGAGTGATTGGTGCTTTTCTCAAATTTATAGTGTCGATATTTTCTATATTGAGTATCTCTGTAATATCACAGGCAAATTTCATCTCTTCTAAATCATCTATATCTCTATCAAAAAGTATAACAAAGTCAATGTCACTATCTTCTCTTTGGTATTTAGTTCCATAAGACCCTACTATCCACACCCCCAAAATATCAGGCTGCTTACTAAAAAATCTTTTTAAATCTTCTATTTTATTTTCTATATTCAGCAAATTATCACCACCAATTTTCAATATATTTTTTTGAATTCAATTAAAGGCTGATATCTTTAACTATCGTTTTAATAAAAGCTTCAAGATCCCTTAAATTATTTTGAATTATCTCATAGATCATCCCATTGTTAATATCAAAATACATATAAAAAATTCTATTCCTAGACTTTACCATAGTGAAGTAGGTATTTATATATTTTTTTCAATAATGCCATGCTCTGCAAGTATCTCAAAGCTTTCCTTATTGGTTTCCGGCCTTCCCCACCTGTTTCTAGCTATTATATGATTACTTATATCAATCATTGCCTCAATTGTCACCTGTAATAAATATTTGGCACTATCTACATTTCTAAAATCTTTTACAAATATATCTCTATCAATTTTTCGCAGTCTATTTAATTTTTCCAGGTTATCCTGCATAAACATTATCCTTTGTTTTACTTTAGGTAAATCGATATTATTAATCATAAATTATCCCCTTATTCATTTTAACTAAACAAATATATTATCAAAATAAAATCTCTTTTCCTGTTCTTCACTTTAAATAAACTACAGCAAACTTTATACTAACGTATTAAATTTAACTGGATAGAACAAAAAACATTACAATTCCTCATTATATATTCTAAAACCATTAAGTATAAAATACATCAG
Source organism: Clostridium lapidicellarium (assembly GCF_041224415.1). Lineage (NCBI taxonomy): Bacteria > Bacillati > Bacillota > Clostridia > Eubacteriales > Clostridiaceae > Clostridium > Clostridium lapidicellarium. Next base: position 14,563 of record NZ_JBGFFE010000038.1, read on the forward strand.
TTTGTTCAGAATTGCAATATTTAGAAAAATTTCAAAAACCAATCTCAGGCTATCAATTAACTGCAGATATAAAAATCGTTGACTCTAGATAATTTTTACTCTATTAAGGGTCAACGACAGAGTATTAAATAATAAATTAACTCACTGATATTTTAAAAATATTATAGAAAAAGTTTACAATTTTGCCCCCCCAGTTGGGAACGTTCATAGATTTGTGTAAAATAGAATAGATAGAGTAAAA
>NZ_JBGFFE010000039.1:0-13779 GCF_041224415.1 Clostridium lapidicellarium
ATAAAGTTCTATGAGAAGCTGGCAAAGGTTGAAGTAACAAAATAAATTATAATATAAAAGTAGACATGGGTTTGATAACCTGTTGTCTATTTTTTTGTTAAAAAATATTTATGCATATACATGAAAAAAACTCTTGATAACGATTAAAATTTGTGCAGGTGAATATTGTAACGGTTGTCGAAAAATATGATAATAAAAATACAAAGTAATTCAAAAATTATAGAGGTCATATTGTGTTTACAGTAGGTACAAAATGTAGTAAACGTTATTAAAATATATGCTATCTATAATAATATAAAAAATTTTACTAATATTTTTACTATTTTAATAGTTGGGGGGAATTTTAATGGCTTTAGTTATAGTTGGCATGGGAGTAGCTTTGCTTTTAATATTAATGATACCATGTAAACTAAATGGATTTATGTCTTTAATACTGGTTTCTTTATTTGTTGGTGTTATGGAAGGTATGCCACTTACTAGTGTAACTGATTCTATGTATAAAGGTATAGGTGGTCAGTTGAACGATCTTATCTTAATACTTGGATTTGGTGCTATGCTTGGAAGACTTATGTCAGATTGTGGGGCTGGACAAAGGATAGCAAAAACATTGATAAATAAATTTGGAATAAAAAGAGTTCAATGGGCTATGCTTATTACATCAATTATAGTTGGAATTTCGATGTTTTATGAGGCAGGTTTTATACTTTTAATACCTATAATATACAGTGTAGTTAAAGAAACTAAATTTCCATTGATGTACATAGGTTTTCCTGCATCCGTTGCATTATCTGTGTGTCATAGTTTCCTTCCGCCTCACCCAGGTCCAACACTTGTAGCAAATTCTTTTAATGCAAGTATAGGCAAAACTTTGTTATTTGGGCTTCTTATTGCGATACCTGGTGCTATAATTGTTGGAATTTTCTTTTCTAAGACTTCGATTATAAAAAATGCGAAAACAAAGATACCTGAAGGGCTTACTACAAGTAAATTGTTTAAGGATGAGGAAATGCCAAGTTTCGGTAAGAGTGTATTTACTGCACTTATTCCTGTAATTTTAATAGCTATTGCTGAATTTTGTGGAGTATTTCTTCCTAAGGATTCTGTAGCACTAAAATATATTAAGTTCTTTGGAGATGCACCTATAGCTTTGATGATATCTGTAATTATTGCTATATTTACTTTTGGTTTTGGTTGTAATAGAAAAATGGATGAAATAGCAAAAAGTATGAGTGAGTCAGTAAAAGCTATAGCAATGATAATTTTGATTATAGGAGCAGGAGGGGCATTTAAACAGGTGCTTGTAGATTCAGGAGTAGGTAATACAATAGTAGCCATTACAAAAAATCTAAATGTATCTCCTATAGTACTTACATGGCTTATTGCAGCGTTACTCAGGACTGCACTCGGTTCAGCTACTGTGGCTGTAACTGCTGCTGCTGGATTGGCTGGACCTCTTGTAGTTGCTTCTGGTTTAAATCCTTGTCTTATGGTATTGGCAACTACTACAGGAAGTATATTTGCATCTCATGTAAATGATCCTGGATTTTGGATGTATAAGGAATATTTTGGACTGTCAGTAAGTGATGCAATAAAAACTAGAACAAGTTATACATGTATACTTTCTGTAATAGGTTTAATTGGAGTGTTGCTTTTAAATATATTTGTCCATTAGATACATTAGATTGATTATTTATCTTCAATTTGTAATTTAAATATAAGGATCCAATTCTTCTATACTAAAGTTAGGATTGGATCAAGAAGTTCTTTGACTTTTGCGGACAACTACATACAATTGAATAAATAGAAACACTCCAAAATATTTTTAAGTAGTTGAAAATATATATAATCTATTAATTTCATAATATATAAGTTATGCAAATAAATAAAAAATAATTTTTTATTTATAAGTAAGTTTGTGCAACTGAATATTGCTTGAAATATTTAAAAATATCATAATATAAAAAGTTGTAAAAGTAAGCGTTAATTTAATAGAGCGACATTGGAGGGTTCAAATATGAAGAAACATTTAAACATTTTATTAGCACCAGATTCATTTAAAGAAAGTATGACCGCAAAAGAAGTATGTGATGCGATGGAACTAGGAATTAAGAGAGCCGATGAAAATATTAATTGTATAAAAGTTCCCATGGCAGATGGTGGAGAAGGTACGATGCAGTCACTTGTGGATGCTACTTGTGGCAAAATATATAAAATAAAAGTAATGGGACCGCTTGGTAATGCAATAGAAGCAGAATATGGAATTCTAGGAGATGGGGAAACTGGAATAATAGAGATGGCAAGTGCAAGTGGTATAACTCTGGTGCCTGAAAATAGAAGGAATCCTCTTATAACGACAACTTACGGTACGGGCCAGCTTATAAAAGATTGCCTTGATAAGGGGGCAAAAAAACTTCTTGTAGGAATAGGTGGAAGTTCCACAAATGATGGTGGAGTCGGTGCAATTCAAGCACTGGGTGGTAAGTTCAAGGATAGATTCGGAAAAGAAATTGGATTTGGCGGTGGAGAACTTGGCAAAATTGATAATATAGATTTAAGTGAACTTGATCCGAGACTTAATAATATGAAAGTTGAAGTTGCCTGTGATGTTGCAAATCCACTATGTGGTGATAATGGAGCATCAAATATATTTGGACCTCAAAAAGGTGCGACGAAAGAAATGATAAAAATACTCGATGACAATTTAAGACATTATGCAGATATAATTAATAAACAGCTTAATATAGATGTAGCGGAGATTCCAGGAGCCGGGGCAGCTGGTGGGCTTGGTGCAGGGCTTATGGTTTTTATGGGAGGGAAACTTGAAAAAGGAATCGATATAGTTATCAAGTATTCAGGATGTGAAGAAAAAGTAAAAAAAGCAGATTTGGTTTTTACGGGCGAAGGAAGTATAGATTTTCAGACACAATATGGGAAAACACCAATGGGGGTTGCAGCAATAGCAAAAAAATATAATAAACCTGTAATTGCTTTTGCAGGAAATATTGGAGACAATATAGATGTCCTTTATGATCTTGGCATAGATGCAATTTTTAGTATTGTCCATAGGGCATCTAATTTGAACGATGCAATAAAAGACGGTAAGATAAATATGGAAAAAACAGTTAATAATGTAATACGGCTTATAAAATTAAGAATTATATAAAGTGTATGTGTTACGGAAAAAATGTCATTGTACTTATTTCTTTTAATAAATAAAGAATCAAATTTAATTCATTTGGCAATAGAGAAAAATTGACAAGTGTCATAAATAGAAATAAAGGTTATTGAAATATTTTATAAAAACTAATTAGGTGGCGATTTTAAAGTTGAAGGATATATATGATATTTTAATTATTGGTGGAGGAGTAGTTGGGAGTGCCATTGCAAGAGAATTTTCAAGATATGAATTAAAAATAGGTGTTTTGGAAAAGGAACCTGATGTTTGTTGTGGAACTAGTGGAAGAAATACGGGAATGCTTCATGCAGGTTTTACTTATAGACATGGTTCGTTAAAAGCACAATGTGCCATTGAGGGGAATAAGGAGTTTGATTCTGTAGCAAAGGAACTTGACGTACCATTTAAAAGGACTGGAAAACTTGTTATAGGATTTACAGATAGAGATATGCAGAGCCTCCTTAAATATAAAAAACTTGGAGAATTGAATGGAGTTGAAGGTCTTAAAATAATTGATAAGAGTACAATAAATAAACTTGATCCTAGTGCAGGAGGTGAGTTCGCAATGTATTCGCCTGCAAGTGGGATATTGAACCCATTTGAATATACCATAGCTCTTGCAGAAAATGCACATCAAAATGGAGTTGAGTACTATTTTGATAGTAGAGTTATAGATATAGCGAAAAAAAATGATATATTTAAAATAAAAACCATTTCAAAAACTTTTTATACAAAGTGGGTAATAAATTCTGCGGGATTGAATTCAGATGTTATATCAGAAATGCTTGGGATACCAGGTTATAAGTTAAAAGGATTTAAGGGCGAATACTATGTACTTGATAAAAAAGCTGGAAAATTTATGAATATGCCTATTTATCCAGCTCCTAATGAAAAAGGAGGATTTGGTGTACATGCTACGCCGACTGTAGATGGAAATATATTAATAGGACCTAGTTCTGAAATAGTTTATGATTTTGAAGATTATGGTGTAACAGCTCCTATAATGAATAAATTAATTGCTGAAGGAAAAAAGATATTCAAAAATCTTAAAAGAGAATATTTTATTAGGAACTTTTCGGGAATAAGACCTAAACTTGTGGATAAAAAAACTGGAGAAGTACAGGATTTTGTCCTTGAGATGAGAGAAGATGTACCTAATGTTATAAATCTTGTTGGTATAGAGTCTCCTGGACTTACAAGTGCACTTCCACTTGCACGAAGGGCGGTAGCGTTATTTAATAAAAAAGAAAAATTAATTCCAAATAAAACTTTTAATCCGAAAAGAAAGGGAATTCTTAAATTTTCGGAACAGGATGATAGTGTAAAAGAGAAACTTATAAAGAGTGACAGTGACTATGGGAAGATCATATGCAGATGTGAAAATGTTACAAAAGCAGAAATAATACAAGCTGTTCATAACTGTCTTGGAGTGGATTCAATTACTGGGATAAAAAATAGAACACGTGCTATGATGGGAAGATGTCAGGGTGGATATTGTCAGACCAGAATAGCTGAAATAATTGGGAAGGAAAAACATAAATCAGAGAAAAAGATATTATATTCACGAAGTGGATCTTATATGTTTGTGGGAAAGGTGAGAAAATAATGGCTTTCATAAAAAAAGATGTTGTAATTGTAGGTGGAGGTCCTGCGGGACTTGCAACAGCTGTAGAGCTTAGGAACAAAGGTATCAAGAATATTGTAATCGTTGAAAGAGAAAAACAACTTGGAGGTATTTTAAAACAGTGTATCCATGATGGTTTTGGACTCACTAGATTTAAAAAAACTCTATCAGGACCTGAATATGCTCAGTTATTTATAGATAGGGTTGACGAGCTTAATATTGAATATATTACGGATGCTACAGTGATTGATATTACTCCTGAAAAAATTGTTACTGTTGTATCTAAGAAAGGTCTTTTAAAATATAAAGCTAAAGCAGTTGCACTTGCCATGGGATGCAGGGAAAGGACAAGAGGTGCAATTGGCATTCCGGGTACGAGACCTGCAGGAGTATATAGTGCAGGAGTTGCTCAGGCTTATGTTAATCTATACAACAAGATGATAGGAAAAGAAATTGTGATACTTGGCTCAGGTGATATTGGCATGATAATGGCCAGAAGAATGAAACTTGAAGGAGCAAATGTAAAAGCTGTTTTTGAAATACAATCATACCCAAGTGGATTGCCGAGAAACATTGAGCAGTGTCTCAATGATTATAATATTCCGTTGTATTTGAGTCATACTATTACTAAAATTAAAGGGAATTCTAGGCTTGAAGGGGTCACTGTGTGTAAAGTGGATAAGAATATGAAGCCTATACTTGGAACAGAAAAGTATTATAAGTGTGATACACTTATACTTTCAGTTGGTCTTATACCTGAAAATGAAATTTCATTGTCTGCAAATGTTAGCCTTGATAATAGAACAAAAGGTGCTGTTGTTGATGAAAATTATCAAACAGATGTTGGTGGAATATTTGCAGCAGGAAATGTACTTCATGTACATGATGTTGTTGATTTTGTGTCCCTTGAAGCAGAGAAGCTTGCTGATTCAATAGCAGAATATGTAAATGGAAAAGTATTTTATAAACCTTGTATAAATATAAATGCAGGTGATAATGTAGGGAGTGCAGTGCCACAGAAAATAAGTGGTAAAAAAGATTTCAGCATTTCCATGAGGGTAAAAAAACCGATGAAAAACTGTGAAATTGATATTATACAATCCGGACAAGTTATTAAGGCTGTGAAATTGAAAAAGGTGATACCTGCAAAAATGATTCAAATTGGATTGAAGAAAGAAGATATAAAATCTATGAGCAATATAGAGGTGATCGCAAAATGATAAAAGAGTACACCTGTATAATATGTCCTAATGGATGTGAGATAGAGGTTGATATTGAAAAAGAAAAACCGATTTCAATTAAAGGTGCGTCTTGTAAAAAAGGAGAAAAATACGTAAAAATGGAAATTGTAGATCCTAGAAGAACAATTACAACGTCGGTCCTTGTAGAAAATGGAGTTGTGCCACTTGTGAGCATAAGACTTACAAATCCAATACCTAAGGCTTATATATTTAAAGTAATGGATAAGATTAAAAGTATAAAAGTAAAAGCACCGATTAAAATAGGTCAAGTTATAGTGAATAATATATTTGGACTTGGCAGTGATCTTATTGCCACAAAAAATGTGAAAGTAAGTGAGTGATATGGAGATAAAAAAAGGAGGATCAGTATCTAAGTTATTAGCTGATGTTTATATACCAAGGATGTTTAAGGTGAAACAAATTTTTCCGAGGCCTGTAATTAAGTCAGAGGATATACCAAATGTAATAAGAAGAGAACTTTCTCAAAAAAAATTTTCACGAAAAATCAAACCTGGAATGAATATAGCTATTACGGCTGGAAGTAGGGGAATTGCAAATGTTGCAATCATAACAAAAGCTATAGTTGATTTTGTTTCATCCAGAGGGGCACATCCTTTTGTTGTACCTGCAATGGGAAGTCATGGGGGAGCAACTGCTGAAGGTCAGCTTGAATTACTTGAAAGTTATGGTATTATGGAGAATTTTTTAAAATGTCCCATAAAATCTTCAATGGAGGTTTCAGTAATTGGGACTTTGAAAGATGGAAGAAAAGTAGTTATAGATAAAAATGCCGCACAATCTGATGGAATAATAATATCCTGTCGTATAAAGCCTCATAATGCCTTTAGAGGGAAATATGAAAGTGGGATTATGAAAATGATGGCAGTTGGACTTGGTAAACAGGTTGGGGCTGAATGTGTACATTCACAGGGAATGGGTAAAATTGGCAACAATATTGAACTCATTGGAAAAACTATTTTAAAGAATGCACCAATTCTTTTTGCAATTCCGTGCATAGAAAATTCATTTGATGAGACATGTAAAATAGTTGGCGTTGATTCCAGTGAAATTCCAGATAGAGAGCCTGAACTTTTAAAAGAGGCATTTTCCAATATGCCAAGAATAATAGTAGGAAAATGTGATGTACTTGTTGTTGATGAAATAGGGAAAAATTATAGTGGTACAGGTGTAGATCCCAATATAACAGGTACATTTTCTACTAAATATGTGAGCGGTGGAATAGAGGTTCAAAGAACTGCAATGCTTGACTTAAGTAAAGAATCCCATGGAAACGGTCTTGGAGTTGGCCTTTCTAGTGTTATAACAAAAAGGCTGTTCGACAAATTGGATGTTGAGAAAATGTATCCTAATTGTATTACGAGTACTGTTCTTGAATCGGCAAGGATACCTTGCGTTGCAGCTGATGATAAGGAAGCTGTACAATTTTGTATAAGGACATGTGTAAATATTGATAAAGAAAATGTAAGAATAGTTAGGATACCAAACAGTTTGCATATTGAACACATAATGCTTTCAGAAGTTTATTATGATGAAATTAAAAATTATCCTGATCTTGAAATAGAAAGCAAACCGGAGTATATGAAATTTAATGAATACGGTAATTTAATATAGCTGTTGAATATTATTTAGTTCATATATATAAAAATAGATCAATGTAAAGGATTAATATTTGTGCAATTGAATATTGATTGAAGCAGTTAAAAAGATGATAATTGAATCATAGACAATGTGAAATTTTTATTCAAGCATATTTCAAAAAAATCACTGCAGTTAATGTTATTGGGGGGGGAAAAGATGAATAATGAAAAAAATTTAATAAAAAATACACCAGTTGTTACAGATTTGAAAGTTATACCTGTAGCGGGGTATGACAGTATGCTTCTTAATCTAAGTGGAGCACACGGCCCATTTTTTACACGTAATGTCGTGATTTTGAAAGACAATAGTGGAAATATGGGAATTGGAGAAGTGCCAGGAGGAGAAAAAATAAGAAAGACGATAGAAGATTCAACTTCACTTGTTGTTGGACAAAGTATAGGAAAGTACAAATCAATAATAAAGGCGATAAAGGATACTTTTGCATGCAGAGATTGTCTTGGGAGAGGACTTCAGACTTTTGATCTGAGAATTGCAATTCATGCTATGACTGCAATAGAAGCTGCACTTCTCGACCTTGTGGGAAAATATCTTGGAGTACCAGTATGTGAGCTCTTGGGAGAAGGACAGCAGAGAAAATCAGTAAAGGTTTTAGGTTATCTCTTTTTTGTTGGTGACAGAAAAAAAACGAACCTACCATATTTGGATGAATCAGATTCAAAGGATGAGTGGGTTCGCCTCAGAAGAGAAAAAGCATTGACTTCGGAAGCAGTAGTAAGGCTCGGAGAAGCGGCCAAGGAAAAATATGGCTTCAAAGACTTCAAACTAAAAGGTGGAGTTTTAAAAGGAGAAAAAGAAGCAGAAGTTGTTACTGTACTTCATGAAAGGTTCTCTGATGCACGTATAACTCTAGATCCTAATGGAGCTTGGCCATTATGTGAAGCTATTGATATTTGTAAAAATTTAGTTGGAGTGCTGGCATATGCAGAAGATCCTTGTGGAGCTGAAGGTGGATTCTCAGGGCGTGAGGTAATGTCAGAGTTCAGAAATGAAGTTGGACTGCCTACAGCTACAAATATGATAGCGACTGATTGGCGCCAGATGGTTCATTCACTTCAGATGCATTCTGTGGATATACCACTTGCAGATCCTCATTTCTGGACTATGGAAGGTTCGGTGCGTGTTGCCCAGACGTGTAGAGATTGGGGGCTCACCTGGGGTTCACATTCAAACAACCATTTTGATATTTCACTTGCTATGTATGCACAAACTGCAGCAGCAGCACCTGGAAAAGTAACAGCCATAGATACACATTGGATATGGCAGGATGGACAATATCTTACAAAAAACCCATTCCACATTGTTGGAGGGATGATAAACATTCCTGACAAACCAGGTCTTGGAGTAGACATAGATATGGGAAATGTTAAAAAAGCAAATGAATTGTACAATAAAATGTCATTGGGTGCCCGTGATGATTCAGCTGCTATGCAATATTTGGTACCAGGATGGAAGTTTGATAATAAAAAACCATGTTTAGTAAGATAAATTTTAAAGTCAAACCTTTATTGATTTCAATCCTAGTTGGATTAGTAATTTGCTTTATACCAAAACCAAATTTGGTACCTATAAATGGATGGCATTTACTTGCAGTTTTTATATTTATTATAGTGGCATGTGCCCTTGGAGCCATGTCACTTGGTTTAGCTTCTTTTGTCGGAATATTTATTTTGACTTTTACACATATAATTACGATAAAAGATGCATTTTCTTCATATAGTGAAAGCCTTATATGGCTTATAGTATGTGCTGATTGTCTTTCTATAGGAATAACTAAAACAGGACTTGGTAAAAGACTTGCATATAATATTATAAAGAAAATTGGCAAAAGAACTATAGGAGTTGGATATTCACTAGTACTTTGCGAAGGAATATTGAGTATGCTTATTCCAAGTGCTACTTCAAGATCTACTGGGATTGTACTTCCTATTACAAAAGCTCTTTCAGAAGCTTATGGTTCAAAAGTTGGAGATGGTACAGAAAAGAAAGTGGGAGCATTTCTTATGCTTACATCAATACACAGCAATCTTATTTCTTCATCACTTTTTATTACATCTTCTGCCGTAAATTTGCTTGCTATTAGTATGGCCGGAAATCTTGGTGTAAAGACACATATAACTTTTGGATTATGGTTTATGGTAAGCATAGTTTCTGTATTGTCGAATTTTATGATTGTTCCGGTTGTTATTTATTTTTTATGTCCACCGGAAATAAAAAAACTTGATAATGTTAAAGAATTAATGGATGGCAAACTTAAACAATTAGGACCCATGAAAAAATCTGAAAAATTTATGATAATAGTTTTTATTATTGTTGTTACATTATGGATATTTGGGAATATATTTAATATTGATGCTACTACTGTAAGTGTTTTAGGACTTGTAATACTTATTGGATCTGGAATTGTATCTTGGGAAGAATTTACTGGGAAAAAAGAAATTTGGAATCTTGTGATATGGCTTGGTGCATTTATGATGATGGCAGGTCAACTTAACAAGCTTGGGATAATAAAGTGGATGAGCAGTATAATAACTCAATATATACGTGGTATACCGCAGTTCCCTGCTCTTGCGATAGTATGTGTTTCTATGTATTATCTACATTACCTTTTTGCAAGTAATATGGTTCATTTTACTGCATTGTTTTCAGCATTCTTTACAATATTACTTGGTATTGGAGTACCTCCAGTGCTTTCGGTATTTATTTTAGTAGATATATCGGCACTTAGTTCTGGACTTACGCATTATGGTATAGCACAGGGAGGAGTATATTTTTCAGAAGGATATATAAAGCAGAAAGAATGGTGGTTTGCAGGTTTTGTAGTATCAATAGTTCATCTTGCGATACTTCTTCCATTTGCAGCAATATGGTGGAAATTTATAGGGATTTAATAAAGAAGAGTTTTTGAAGGAAGAAAAGAAATAGAAACCGTGAAAATGTTGAGAAAATTTTTTTCCGGATATTTATTCAATATAGATTTAGATGGAGTGTGGACATTAAAGGAGCAGTTGAATTATGCAAAGGTAAAAAGTCCCTTTGAATATAAAAAATTACTATTATAAATAGAAAAATAAAATCTAAATAGATTTGAAAACAAGATGGACAGCAATTATGGAATTGGGAGAATTCCTACAGAAAAACATAGATACTTTCTAATCTATACTAAATAATAAATAAGCGTATGTCAGTTATTTAACTGACTATAAACTTATTATAGATGATTGCAGAATTTAAATTTTAAAAGTGTGGATAACTTTTAAAAAATTCCTTAAATTTGAGCAAAAAAAGAAAATGCTAAATAAGCCTTTTGAAAAAGGGTATGCGAAGCATGTAGGATGATACTTAACTGTGGATATGTGTATTAAGCAGCATATTTGATAAGTTTATTTAAATTTCTTACTTTAGTCTAAAGCTTCTATGTGCAAACTTTGGCATATTCTTATATGCGGCAGCATAGGGGTTAAAATCTTTATTATTAATAACTTTAGCGAAAGCTTTTTGCTTATTTATTTCTGAAACCAGTGTCTTAGGGTTATTCTCTTTAACTTTTGGCTTTAAGCCTGAAGTATCGTAGATAAGCATGGAATTGAGACCTATATCGGGTGAATTCTTAGGTAGATTTTCATCAATATCGTCACATATTTCAATAATCTTAAGAGTCATTGAGCTGAATAACTCCTCAATCTGTTTTTCAAAGGTAGTTTTAAATCTGCTGATGAAAGTTTCATCAGGGATTTGGCTATCAAGTTCACAGAACTTCCTGATGTCTGAGGATAAAGCTAAAAATATACAAAGAAGACTGGTTGTAGGGATCTTAAATATATGCATTACAATTAGCGATGAAAGCACTGATGCTAAACTGAAGTTTCTATCGCGTCCTAATTCTGAGTAATACCTATCGGTAAATGACTTGGGAATAAAGGCATTAATATCAAAATTTTCTTCAAGAAGCTTTAAAAGTTTAACTGGATGCTGGTAAGACAAAGTGTTAAGTTCAGATAGCTGGTCGCTAAAATTTAATTGTTTAAATTCAGATAAACAAAACATTGCAATTTCCTCCTTTGTGGTTTTTGTTGTGGATTGATCCCCTTAACAGGATACCACATTGGAGTGAAATATATAATTAAAGAGTTAAAAAAGTTAGTAAAATCAATGGCTGCAGTATTCTGCAACCGACTATATAAACTTATTATATTAGGAGTGAAATATAATGGATGTCAGAAATATGGAACCTCTATATATCAAAATTAATCCTAAAGACAATGTGGCAGTTATAGTAAATAAGGGTGGATTAAAAAAAGATACATTATTAGATGGTGGTTTTAAACTTCTTTCAGATATTCCAGAAGCTAATAAAGTAATGCTTGAGGACGTATCAAAAGATGAACCTATCATAAGATATGGTGAAATAATTGGATATGCAAAATCTGATCTTAAAAAAGGAAGCTGGCTTCATGAAGATAAAGTAAGACTTCCCAGGGCATGTCCTCTGGATAATTTGAAAAGTGGGTATATGGTGGATCATTATAATCCCCTTGAAGGTTATACTTTTTTAGGATACAGAAATGATGACGGAAGTGTCGGCACAAAAAATATTCTTGGAATTACAACTACGGTTCAATGTTCGGAAGGAGTGGTAAATGTAGCTGTAGATAGAATAAGAAGTGAACTTCTTCCAAAATATAAAAATGTAGATGATGTTGTTGCACTTAATCACCTATATGGTTGTGGTGTAGCTATATACGGTGATAATGCCGAAATACCGATAAGGGCAATAAGAAATTTATCTAAGAATCCCAATTTTGGGGGACAGCTTCTCACTATATGTCTTGGCTGTGAGAAACTTGTACCGACAATATTATTTCCCAAAATAGAAAACGATGATCTTGTAGTTTTACAGGAATGTCATGGTTTTAAAGAAATGATTGATGAAATAATGAGAAAAGCAGAAAAAAAACTTGAAAAGCTAAATTCCCGTACAAGAGTGGAATGTCCTGTATCAGATCTTGTAGTTGGACTTCAATGTGGTGGAAGTGATGCCTTTTCCGGAATAACTTCAAATCCTGCTGTTGGATTTGCAGCAGATCTTCTTGTAAGAGCCGGTGCGAAAGTTATGTTTTCTGAAGTTACGGAAATAAGAGATGCAGTACACCTTCTTGCACCTAGAACAAAAGATGACAAAGTTCTGAAAAAACTTGTCAGGGAAATGAAATGGTATGATAAATACCTTGAAAAATCACACGTTGACAGAGATGCGAATCCATCTCCTGGAAATAAAAAAGGTGGACTTTCAAATGTAGTAGATAAAGCCTTGGGTTCTGTTGCAAAGTCGGGAACCACGAGTATAGTAGATGTACTCTCTCCAGGTGAGAGAATTAAAAAGAGAGGAATGACTTATGCGGCAACTCCGGCTAGTGATTTTTTCTGCGGAACAATGCAGCTGGCATCGGGAATGACACTTCAAGTATTTACTACGGGGAGAGGTACAACCTATAATTTGAAGATAAGTCCTGTGATCAAGGTATCCAGTAATTCAACTTTGAAGGAAAAATGGTTTGATCTTATAGATCTTGATGCAGGTAGAATAGCAACTGGTAAAAAAAGTATAGAAGAAGTCGGATGGGAATTGTTTAAATTAATAATAGATGTAGCAAGTGGAAGAAAGAAAACTTATGGGGATATTCATGGACTCTATAATGCACTTGGAATATTCAATCCAGCTCCAATTACATAATGTTTCAAATTTTGTTTATGCATATATATGAAACAAATTATGGATAGTTACTTATATTTGTGCAAATGAACATTGATTGTAATAGCGGAAAATATGATAATAATAATATAAATTAAAGTACAGGAGGATTAACGTATGAAAATAGGATTTATAGGACTTGGAATCATGGGAAAACCGATGTCGAAGAATTTGATAAAGGCAGGTTATAACCTTGTAGTATTTGATATCAATAAATCAGCTGTTGACGAAGTTGTAAAAGCAGGAGCTGAAGAAGGAACTTCTGCAAAGGATGTTGCATCAAAAACCGATGTTATTATAACAATGCTTC
>NZ_JBGFFE010000004.1:0-157184 GCF_041224415.1 Clostridium lapidicellarium
AGGCTCAAATTCAGATTTTCTATCTCTTGGTACATTTACTTTAACCGGTCCAAAACTAGTTCTAATATTTTTGGGACTATACCCATTTCTATAATCTTTATTTTCATCAGATAATCTTATATACTTTTCTCTTCCCAGGTGTTCTTCCATTTCTGCTTCTAAAAACTGCTGTATTATGCCTCCAAATAATCTTTGCATAAGTCCATTTTTACCCACTAAGTCTTCCATACTGTTACATTTCTTTAATTCTTTTTTTAAATCAATATCTGGTATTTCTAATACATTCATGATGAGTCTCCTTTCAAAAATTATTTATACTTATTATTTCCACTATTACCAGTTTCCCATACATAAAAATGGCGTNCTTATTATTTCCACTATTACCAGTTTCCCATACATAAAAATGGCGTACCTGGATTTGATTTATACAAATCCAGGTACGCCCTCTCATAACAAAGGCCTCCACTCCACGCCAAAAATCTCGTAGAGTGTCTTTTATCATTTTCATGATTATTCATCCACATCCACCGTTACGCCGGACTTGAATTCCACTGTGAATTTGTCCTCGTAGACTGTGATCTTTTTAATCAGTCGCCGGACAAGCGGCCCGTCATATTCGGTCAGGGCGGTGGACTGTTTCCGCCGGAACGCATTCATTGACTTGTTTCCATAAACGATAGGAACTATAATCATGCTATTGATTTGTTTCCGAAAACAGACAAACTCAATAGATTTGTTTCCTCGCACTGATTAATGGTGTCAATCTATCAAAACGAACGACTCGTTCCACATGGAAACTGTAGTTTCACTGCAGAGGGAACATATTATTCAACAGACTTCAGAGACTCAATCATATTAATTTTCTTGATCTTGAAATACGTAACTATCTGCATAATGCCAGAAACAAGCATAATAATGAGAGATGACCATATAAAACTGGCAGCGTGTATATTTTTGAAATATACATCTGTGTCGCTTTCTATTGCACCTATTACAAATCGATGAAATGGAATTCCAACCAGTAAACCAACACCTATACTAATTAGCGTAAGCAAAAATGTCTCACGGTAAATATATTGATTCGTCTCTCTATCATTAAATCCAAGAACTTTCAATGTAGCGATTTCACGTTTTCTTTCACTCATATTGATTGACGTTAAATTATAGAGTACAATTATCACCAGCATTGATGCAACAACAACCAACAGGACAACAATATTATTCAGGCTTTTATTCCCACTCCCGGCCTGCTGCAGGACGTCATCTCTGAAAGTCACATTTATAACGGAACCGTCCTTCAGCAGATTTTTGGCCAGCATATCTTTATTCTGTCCGCAGTTGGCTGCAATCACATTATAGGAAACATCTTTTCCGAATGTTTTGCCGTATAAATTTTTGCTCACATAAATATAATTCTGCATATAATTTTCGGCAACGTCGGATACTTTCAGCGAATACAGGTTGTTGTCCGCATCCCTTACTTTAATTGTACCACCCCTGCCTATCTTTAAAACTTCAGCAAGCTTCTGGGTAATTACAACACCACCATCATTCATCTTAATACTATTTTCTGTCAATTGGCTTGTCAGATTATAATATTTCCCAAACAGATTTTCATTTTCCGGTACCACCAAATAGGTATCCAGTGACTGGCTGTCCGATCCGGCTTTAAGGGTTTCCTGTCTGAGCAAAAGAGGGTTTCCAACCTTTTCTCTCGCCAGCAGTCCTTTTAGATCCCCGCCAATATCTGCAGTATCATTTTTCAGCATAATCAAGGTATTGTATTTAAAAATCTCACCGTACTGCTTTTCTGCTATACCGTTTATGCTGTCCTTTATTCCAAATCCAGTTACCAACAGAGCTGTACAACCGGCTACCCCGACAATGATCATAAGAACCCTCGGCTTATATCGAAATATATTACGCATCGTAGTTTTGCTGTTAAAGGAAAGATGTTTCCATATGAATCCTATTTTTTCAAGCAGGATTCTCTGTCCGTTCTTCGGCGGAACGGGACGCATTAAAACGGCAGGCTGCTGTTTTAACGCCCTGCTGCAGAAGAAGACCGTTACACCTGTCATAAGAGCTGCAACAACTACTAATGATATCAATAAACTTGTAATGTCATACTGAATGGTAAGCGGCGGCAGAATAAACTTACCAAAAGTGGAATATATGATATTTGGAATAATGTTTCCAAATATAAAAAATCCCGTTATAGTGCCAAGGACAGTGGAAGACAGCACATAAAACAGATATGTTAAAATAATATGTGCATTTTTAAATCCAAGTGAAGCCAGTGTCCCAACTTCTTTTCGCTCTTCCATGATCATCCTGGCCATCGTATTAGATGTCATAAGCATGACAATCAATATGACGAACAAGGGGAAAACAGCTGCCACTGAGGTAATGGTATCTTCAGCACCTTTTAGGTTCTTGTACCCTGTTACAGCATCATTTCTGTTATAAATGTACCATTTTGCATTTTCCATTTTAGGTTTTAATTTTATCAGCTCATCATTAACCCGTTTCGATATAACATCATATTTTTGCGAATATGACCTTACATTTCCAGTACCGGACGCAGTAATGTAAATTTCAGTATAGACATCCATATTGAAATTACCTTTATTGACAAATATAAATGATGTAAGTTTTCCACTTCCGATTGTAGTATTGCCATAATCAGTATCCACATATAACGGTGATTTTACAGTACCCACAACGGTAAATGCTGTATTCTTTAATTTTTTACCTGTGTCACTGTCAATTGTGATTTTATCACCGACTTTATATTTCCTGCTATCTGCAATACATTCCCTGTCCGTTTTTGGCATTCGTCCCCTAACCAGTTTTACAGTGTTCACCGAATTTTCGATTTCATGCACTCTTATTGCCTTATTTTCCTCAAGAACATCCAGAGAATGACTTGGTACAACATCTTGTATACCTTTTAACGATTCAATCGCCTTTACATCCTTATCCGTCAATCCTATCGTGCTGACTACTTTAAAATCCATCAGCTTATGGGCTTTGTAATACTTATCAACAGAATTAATAATATCCGACGAGGCTTCATTCAATCCTATAAAGAATCCAAAACCAACCATGACGATTATAAACAGCGATATATATCTTCCAAAAGACTTTTTTATCTTAATAAGAATATTTTTAAACAGCAATTTTATCACCACACAATTTCTTTGGCTTTTTTAGGATTCTTGTTTGTGGAAACATCTTCCACAGTTCCATTTTTGATTCTGATTATCTTATCTGCAATTCCTGCTATGGCGGCATTGTGTGTTATTATGACAGTTGTGGTGCCCATTTGTCCGCATGTATTTTGTAAAAGTTCAATAACCCGCTGACCTGTCACACTGTCAAGTGCTCCGGTGGGTTCATCACACAAGAGCAATTTTGGATTTTTTGCTATGGCCCTAGCTATGGCAACACGCTGCTGCTCGCCCCCAGACAACTGTGCAGGAAAATTGTCGACTCTTTCGGATAAACCTACCCGTTTCAATACAGTTTTGGGTTCAACATGATCCGGACATATCTGACAGGCGAGCTCCACATTTTCAAGCACAGTTAGGTTTTCCATAAGATTATAAAACTGAAATACAAACCCAATATCGCTGCGTCTGTAGTTCACAAGTTCTTTTTTGGTATAGTTATGAACTTCATTGCCGTCAACTACTATTCTGCCACCACTGGGGCTGTCCATTCCACCCAGCATATTCAATACAGTTGTTTTTCCTGCACCGGACGGGCCAAGTATTACAACCAGCTGGCCTTTTTAAATTGAAAAAGAACAATCTTTTACTGCAGCAATTGTAACATCTCCAGCAGTGTATTCTTTTTTAACATTTTCAAAGTCTATAAATGACATTCAATATCCTCCCAACTTTTGTTAAACAATATGTTGATTATTTTTCTTTAATATAGTATACTAACATCATGATATAAATACAACAATCATATTATTAAAAAATGACAGTTAGAAAACAAATTCTCATAAATCGTTTAATAAGTCACAAAATTTTTTTATCCGAACGCTACCATTGCTAATACTCCCTGCTTCTCGAAGTGGGAGATAAGCACTGCTGCGCAGGACCTAAGAATCACTTTATATGGGAGAAATTATCATGAAAAAAGAGAAAACTGACAGACGGGTTAAATACACAAAAATGGTCATAAGACAGAGCTTTATCAAATTATTAAAGCAAAAAAATATATCCAAAATTTCCATAAAAGAAATCTGTGAAGATGCCGACATCAATCGTGCCACATTTTATGCCCATTATAAAAACCAATATGATTTGCTAAAGCAAATAGAAAATGAAACTATCGACGAAATTAATCAATATATAAGCAGTTATGATTTTAAAAACAAAAATAATGTTTCCACTGTGGGAATTGAAAAGATTCTAGAATATGTAAAGGAAAATTCAGAACTCTTTGATCTTCTGCTTAATTCAAACGGTGACACGAGTTTTCAACAGGAAATCATAAAAATTATAGGAAGGCAGCATTTCATACCAATAAAAGAAAATAATCTTCTCAAAAAAGAAGATTCAGAATATATATTTCATTTTTTAGCAAGCGGCAGTATCTGCACTATCCAAAAATGGCTGAAAGAGGGTATGAAGAAGCCTATCAGTGAAATAGCCAGATTGATACTTGAAATATCAAACAATGGTGTAAAATTTTATGAGTGAATTTAAGACAAGTATTTTCCCCTTTTGATGGACTTGCATTGTCATTACGTCAGAGCAGTTTCATTCATATTGTTCAGCATTTTATAAAGCAGCTTATACAGTTCCTGTGCCTCTTCTAGTTTAAGTTTCACACATTTCCCAACCTGCATGGGAATTTCAACTGCCTGCTCCCTAAGTTTGTCTCCCCTATCGGTCAGTGTAACAATAAGATTTCTTTCATCATATTTCGAACGGGTGCGTTTAATGTATCCCTTGGACTCAAGTTTCTTCAAGACCGGCGTCAGAGTACCGGAGTCAAGGTAAAGATATTTTCCAAGTTCCTTAACATTTAACTTTTCTTTTTCCCATATTACCATCATGGCAATATACTGTGTGTATGTCAGGTCTATTCTATTAAGAAATGGTTTATATTTTTTAGCTATCTCCCTTGCACATGCGTAAATTGGAAAACATAATTGATTTTCCAGTTTTAAAACATCATATATATTCTTCACAACGTATATACTCCTTTTGCAAAGCTTGCAGTATTGTACACAATTAAATTTACCGTTTTCCCTCTAAAAACGATTTTGCAAACTGACTTACTCTTTTCAAATCGGCAGCATCCGGCTTTCCCCTATGAATAGGTCCAAATGAACCTCTGCAGTGGTACTCCCTGCTGCTTACGTTTATTCCCCTTTTATCTGCAAGTTTTTTTACCTGCGAATAGGTGGACTTAAGGATTGCCGCAGTACTAAAGTTCACAATCTTACCAAAAGTAACATCTATATCTTCAATAAATTTTTTAACCTGAGCGTCCACACCTGCAGCATATACAGAGCTCCCAAGAAACAGTACGTCCACATCATCCGTCAATTTTTCATTTACTGTTTTTGCCTCCGCACCTACTGTTTCTGCTATCTCATCCGCAAGTTTTTTGGTATTGCCTGTCCTCGTATAATACCTTACCGCTATTTTCATCACATTTTCCTCCTTATTTGCCAACTATGGCATCGATAGTTTTCTAGATAATAATTTTATAACTCATTTACTTGCTTTTGTCACATTCTCATAATAAGATTTATCTCCTAATTTTTAAAGTAACTTCTCTATTTTTACAGCTACCTTTTCAGGTGCTGTTACCGGTGCAAATCTTTCAACTACATTGCCCTTTCGATCTACAAGAAATTTTGTGAAATTCCACTTGATCTTATTTCCGAAGGTTCCGCCCTGTTGGGATTTCAGATAAGTGTAAAGCGGGCTTTCATTTTTCCCATTCACATCAATTTTTGAGAATTGAGCAAAAGTAATTCCATATTTAATATTACAGAAATTTGCAATTTCTTCATTACTTCCCGGTGCCTGATTGGCAAATTGATTGCACGGAAAATCAAGTATCTCAAACCCCTGAGATTGATATTTCTCATACAAATCCTGAAGTCCCTTATACTGCGGTGTAAATCCACATTTTGTAGCCGTATTGACAATCAGCAGTACTTTTCCCTCATATTCCTTCATGGAAACATCAATGCCTTTATTGTTCTTTACGGTGTAGTCGTAAATATCCATATCTTATCTCACCTCCATATTATATTGTATGCAATTTAATTGTATGCAATATAATTACACTTGTCAATAATTTTTATTTTCATTTCAAATCACAAATCAGATACAAATATTTAGCAGTTTATTCATATATAATTAATAAAATTCAATTGACTGCACGATCTATATATGATAAAATATTTTCGTTCGAACGTACGAATTATTAATGTACTTTGGGGTGAAATATTATGAATAGTTACATTACCTTATTTTTATTTTTTACCTTTTATTCTTTTCTGGGATGGACAATTGAAACCATTTTTGCAAGTATGAATAGAAAAAGCTTTGTCAACAGAGGATTTTTAAGCGGCCCTTTTTGCCCGATATATGGCACCGGAGCTGTTCTGGTGCTGCAGATATCATCACTAACAGGCACTTATTCTGAAAATCATCCCATCCTCATAGGTATTTCACTGTCTGTTGTCATGGTTACATTGCTGGAATATGCAACTGGTTTTATTCTGGAAAAACTTTTCAACTGCAAATGGTGGGATTACAGTGACAACTATGCAAATATCAGAGGGTATATATGTCCTCAATACTCGCTGTTATGGGGAATACTTGCATTTTTGGTAGTTCAAATAATTCAGCCGCTGGCATCCTCGGCATTCTTATATGTGCCCTATAAAGCTAAAAGCTATATTGTACTGTTTTTAATGATCTATTTTATGCTTGACACAGTAAAGTCTACAATTGATGCATTAAAGCTCAGAAATATAATTGTCAACCGCTTAAATTTTTCAGAAGGTACTTACTACAATAAAATAATGAAATATGAAAGATTTTTAAAGGCATGTCCCAGAATGATGATCTTAATTTTAGAAATGGCAAACCAAAATATCAGAGGTGCAGTAAATGATAAGATCTATAAAATCAAAATTGCATTTAAAAACATACTCTAAAGTTGATCTGGATATTGAATATAGAAAATGCATTAATGATCTAATCGCCAGCCCCGTTGTCCTATCCATGCAAAATTTTGTACAGCACGGCAGCCTGTCGTGCCTTGAACACTGCATCAATGTTTCCTACAAAAGCTATGTCATATGCAGATATTTAAACTTGAATTATCGCTCTGCAGCCAGAGGAGGCCTGCTCCATGATATGTTCTTGTACGACTGGCATACATCAAAACCTGAAAATGGATTACATGCCTTCGTCCACCCTATCCTGGCACTGAAAAACGCAAACATGTACTTTGTTTTAAATGATGTAGAAAAGGATATAATAGCAAAGCATATGTGGCCACTGACACTGAAACCGCCAAAGTACGGGGAATCATTGATAGTATCTTCTGTAGACAAATACTGTGCTTTTACAGAAACACTTAATAAAGGAAATAAAGACTGTATCAAGGAGATAGAAAAAATATATACCTAAATATTAATAAGAAAGGATAAAACACTATCTTTGATTTTGTTGCATATCCCATAGGACACCTCTTGAGATTCATATATGAAATACTATCATTTAAGAATTATGGGATTGCCATTATTCTGCTGACAGTCATTATAAGAACACTACTGCTCCCGCTGTATATAAAGCAGTACAGGTCAACTTCAAAAATGGGTGAAATCCAGCCTAAAATGAAAAAGCTCCAGGAAAAATACAAGAATGACAGTGAAAAGTTAAATCAGCATATGATGGAGCTGTACAGGGAGAACGACATAAACCCGGCGGGTGGGTGCCTGCCGCTGTGCTGCAGATACCGATTCTATTTTCTCTCTACTACGTTATATCACAGCCTCTAAAGTATATGTTTGGAATGAATTCTTCCATAATTGAT
The DNA here is from genome assembly GCF_041224415.1 of Clostridium lapidicellarium. Lineage (NCBI taxonomy): Bacteria > Bacillati > Bacillota > Clostridia > Eubacteriales > Clostridiaceae > Clostridium > Clostridium lapidicellarium. Next base: position 8,089 of record NZ_JBGFFE010000004.1, read on the forward strand.
AAATTATTCAGCACTATACCTCACAATATGATAACTGTGAAAAATATGCACGATCTGAGTATAATAAATTATTACAGCAACAACATGGATAAGCTGCATCCGGTAAACTCCATACTCAATAAAAGCCAACTGCTCAACATGAATTTTTTCGGAATAAATCTGGGCTACATCCCAAGTTTCAATTTTCACAGCATGAGTGCCCATGACATGACTTTGATGATAATACCTGTCCTGGCTGTAGTAACTACATACATATCTGTCAGATATTCTTCACAGGATATGCCAAGTACATCCGAAAATAAAATGCAGGATTCCCTACAGAAAAATATGCTTTTATTGTCGCCAATCATGACCGGATTTATTTCATTCCAAGTGCCCGCAGGTATGGGGCTTTACTGGATAATAAGCAATGTATATCAGATATTTCAGCAGATGTTTATGAACAAATTCATTATAAAGAAGGAAGCAAATTCAAATATAAAATGTAAGAATAAAAATAAAATAAGTAAAATCAAAAAAGAATATTGATGGTCAAATTTAAAAACATATCCCAGTATGATAATATATTATTTGTAATGTTAATTAATTTGAGGCTATATAGGAGTTGAATTTGAATGGGCGAAAAGGTTAAAAATACTAGCCAAGCAGAAAGAATATTAAATGCGGCTTTCAGATGTATTTCCGAAAAGGGATACGCAAATGTCTCCTCAAGAGATATCGCAAATGAAGCCGGCGTTGCTTTAAGTCAGTTAAATTATTATTATAAAAATAAAGAAGGACTTTTTAAAAAAGTGATAGAGATGTTATTCAAAAAATATTTTAATGAAATTGAAAACAATCTAAAAAAAGGCACCACAAAAAGTGAAAGTTCAGTATATCTGATAAAATATTTCAAAGAAACATTGATTAAAAAGCCTGAATTATTCAAGATCTTCTTTGATTTAACCAGTATGGCACTTTGGTCGGAATCTTTAAAGAAATTCCTTAAAGATCTTTTTGATAGCTTAGCTAAATTAATTGAAAAATATATAGTAAATGATTCTATAAAATATGAAAATTTAAAATCATGTTCACCAAGTTCATTATCAAGGTTGATATTAGGCACACTTTTTGGAACGTCAATCCAACTAATGATGACAGATAAAAAAGAAGAGTGCCTAAATACACTATCCACACTAGAGCTAATACTTTCTTGAAATCACATTTTTCAACAGCTGTAAGGTAATTACCATATCTTACAGCTGTGATTTTTTGAAGTCATCTTCCATCTGCTGTATCTGTTTTTCAAATACTTTTTTAAATGGGGCAATGAGAAGAAATATGCCTGCAAAAACCGCAAGTATAACAAGTATTTTAAGAAAATGAGCCCAATTGGGACCTGCTATTGCCTCCCTGAACCCGTTTATGGCATAAGTAAATGGTAAAAATGGAGCCAGGGAAGCCAGTCTTTTTGAAACAATTTCAAGAGGGTACACACCGCCCGTTCCAAAAATCTGCAGTATCATGATAACTGCAGCCAGGCCCTTTCCTGCATTTCCAAACATAAAGACGCAGGTGAATACTATTATGGTAAATGTGATGCTTACCGCAAATGCAATTCCTATCATGGCAGGTATATTCACGGGTCTTATTCCCAAAAGCAAAAATTCTCCAAGTAAAGTTATGGATGTCTGTATTAAAGAAATAGCTATAAAAAGAAATAGTTTCCCCACATATGCCTGAATCATACTGACTTTTGTCCCATCTTCAAATTCCCTGCATTCATATGTAAGTATAACTGAAAGGAGAAGTACACCAACCCATATTGACAGCGTAGTGAAAAAAGGAGTTACTCCATATCCAAACAATCCAAGATTGTAGAGCTGGACATTTTTTAGCTCCACCGGTGACGACAGCAAGCTTGAAATTTCAGGATTTTTCTCCATTATATCTATTATGCGGTCAAGGTTTTTTTCATTTATCATATTCATATTGCTGTTCAGCTGATTTAATTTGTTTTGAATATCTCCAAGCCTTTTATTTACCTTGTTCACATGGGAAATTGATATTTCACTGACGGAATTACCCGTATTTACCAGAGAATTGAGCTGCGGAACAACCTTTCTTGTATATTCAAGTATATCATTATAATTTTCCAGGCCCATATCGATATTATTGTTCACATCATCCAGTGCCTGACTGGTACTTGAGTAAAATGAATTGGACACATTCACTGCATCCGACGACAGTTCATTTCCCACTATGGAAATCTGATCTATGATTGAATTTATATTTTCTTTCGAACCGCCGCTGTTAACAAGCTGCTTCAATTGTGCAAGATAACCTTCCTCCGCCCTTATTGAATTTTTCATCACGTTAAGTGCATTTATAAGTCCTGCCACCCCGTTGTTAGGCAGTATATCATTTATGGTATTGAGTATCTTCAAATCACTGTCGATTTCCTCCAGCATTGAATTATTCAAATTATCCATCTGATTTATAGTGCTGTTTGTGACAGAAGAACCTGAAAATTCATTGTTCATATTTTCAAGGCTTGACAAAAGAGATTGAAATTGTGTGTTTTGTGTCTGGAGCTTGTTTATTCCCCCTGTCAGATTATTCTGGGCTGAATTTATGACACGCTTTGTAGACTGTGCAAGAGATTTTTCATGATTTACAATATCCTGAAGGCTGCTGATCTGCTTAGAGAGCTTTGGGACATCACTTTTAAGTTTATTCAAATAATCCTGTATTCCCTTTGAATTTTCATTTACTTCTGAAAAATATTTTTTTGTTTTATCTATGGCCTTAATGGAATTTTCCATTGAATCTTTAATCTGTAAAATCTCAGGCTTGTTCTTATTTAATTTTTTACCAAGCGAGTTCATCTGCTTAATAGCTTTCCTGTCACATATTTTTATAAAGTTTGATTTAATCTGGTCTGCCAGTGTATCTTTTACCTGGCTTGTGATCTTGGTAGCAGCTGCATTCAGCTTCTCGTTGGATTTATATATTATATTTGGCTTTTGCGGATCCGAAGTGGCAAGAGTCAGAAGCTTGTTTGAAAAATCTTCGGGAATTTCTATCAAAGAGTAATACTTTCCGGTATTGAGTCCATAATTTCCCTGCCATTCATCTATGATAACCCATTTTACACTTTTGTCTTTTTTCAATTCATCCGTAATTTGATTTCCCACATTTATAGTTTTTCCCTTGATATTGCTGCCCTCATCCCTATTGACCACTGCAATGGGAAGCCTGCTCATGTTAGATTTTGAATAGGGATTCCAGGATGCTTTTATGGTAAAAATAGCATAGGTAGATGGAAGAAAGCAAAATACCAAAATCGTTATAAATACAGGAAGACTTTTTACTATACTATTAAAATCCCTTTTTATTATTCTAAATATAACTCTCATACGGTGTCACTCCCATTACTAATATTTATACTCCAATGCCCGACTCCATAAATTTGCTGTGAAGTTTGCTCGTTATCCCATACAAGGGTTTTTTCAAGAAAAATCCAAGCAATACATTAATTACAGTCATGAGAGAAAGTATTGAAAAATCCAGAACTACAGTGCCTGCAAAAGGCCCTCCAATTGACTCTCTGAATCCGCTTAAACTATAGGTAAATGGAAACAGCGGCTGAAATATTCTAAAAAGCAGCGGGTTAAGCTGTATGGGATAGAGGGCACCACTTCCCGTCAGCTGCACTACAATCAATAAAACAGCCATTGCTTTGCCAATATTTTCAAATATGGATACCATGCTGTACACCATTGTTGAAAATGCAATTGATGAAAACAGTCCTACCATTATCATGAGAAAGAAATTCTCAGTATAAACATGAAGTATGAACTTGGTAGTAAATACAATTATAAGAGATTGTATTATAGAAATTGAAACAAAAAACAGCATTTTTCCAAAATATTTTTCCCTCAATGATAAATTTTCTGAGCCCTCAAATTCTGCCACCGTTGTTTTAAGCATTGCTGCAAGCATAGTACAGCCTACCCATACGGAAATTGTCATATAAGTAGGTGCAAAAGCCGATCCAAAGTTTGGAACTGTATAAATATTTTCTTCTTTTATATTAAATGGGTTGGCCATGAAATTTCCCATGAGCTCAGGATTGTTTTGAAGTATGGTTATTATCTTAACTATATCGCTGTTATCTGTGAGCTTCAGCTTGTTACTTACATTCAAAATTGGATTTTTGAACTGAAGAAGTTTATTTTCCAGATCCCCAGATGAATCAGCTATGAGTCTGCTTCCATCCACCAAAGTATCTATGGATTTCGTGCCCTGCTTGTCTATACCTTCTGCAGTCTTTAAAATATCTGCAGAACTATTGGAAGATGAAATCAAATCATCGGCAACGGAATTTAACTGTCCTCTTACTCCGCCGTTATACTGGTTAATGGAATCAATTAGTTTTAAACTCACATCTGACGTATTTTTAATTATGGAATTCTTTATTCCGCTGCTTATCTGATTCGTGTCATTTAAATTTTTCTGAAGACTATTTACATTGTTTTTTTCAGCATTCAGCAGATTCTTTACTTCATTCAAAGAATTTAAGAGGGTTGATATACCCCTGTTGTGTGCAAAATTATTCACTGACTGCAAAAAATTTATTGAAGCATTTACCTCCATGTCCAACACATATATCTGGTAATTTATCTTGTCTACCGTAGAATTCACATTCGAAGAATTTGAGTTTTCATTCACTAAATTCAAATCGGATACAAGCATTTGAATCCTGTAAATATCTGCCTTGGCATTATCCAAATTTATTTGGACATTGTTAAACGAATTATTCAGGGAAAGCTTTATAGACTCCACAAGTTCCCCGCTGTTATAAGGTATCTGGTATGCCATGTCGTTATTTCCAGATGCAGAAATGACAGGTTTTAACTGTTCAAAAATCTGTGCAATATCATTGGCATCATCATTTACACTTCCAAGTGCAGTTGTAACAAAATCCATATTGTCACCCAATGCTATTATCAGATCTTTCAAATTTATTATCTGGGACTTATTCCTGTCTGCTTTTTCGCCTATAACATTAAGGGAAGAGAATATAGCCTTATTTACTGCATATGTAAAATTAGATTTTATAGAGTTTACAAGGGACTTGGCCGCACTTTCAGTTATCATAGTTCCTATAGGGCTTGTCTTTGTATCTGCCTTATAGAGTATCTGTGCCCTCTTGGGATTGTCCGTAATTATACTTGAAAGATCAGAAGAAAAATTTTCAGGTATCTCAATTTCCGCATAGTATTTCCCGTCCCTCATTCCCTGATCGGCTTCCTTAGAATTGACAAATTTCCATCCAATATTATGATTTTTCTTAAGATTATCTACAATTTCATTTCCAACATTGATATTTTTGTTCTCTACTGCGGCACTCCTGTCTTTATTCACAACAGCTATGGAAATATAATTTAACCTGGCGCTGGTATAAGGGTTCCAGATTGCCTTTACATTTACCAGTGTATATAAACATGGCATTATACACAATCCTATTATAATTGTACGTGCTGCTTTATTCCTTATTACGGTCCTTACATCTCTTTTAAATATTTTAACAATATTCTTTATCATATCATATCGCTCCCATAAAACAACAAAATATTTATTGTACCTCCGCTTCTTCTATAAGATAAATAAATGTTCATTCATTAATAAATCGGAATTTACTTTAATGCATTGATACATATTTCTGCTATCCTTTTGACATCTTTTTCTGTGAATTTTTTATTATTTTCTAATTCCAACGAAAACGACAAATAGCTAAATGGGATTGTAAAAGATACAGTCAGTACTTCAGTAGTAGTTACATTAGATTTAATCTCACCAGTTCTCTGTCCCAGTTCAATCCATTTTTCGGCTAAATTTAAGACATATTTGAATTTATTAAGTTTTTCTTTTGTCAATATTCTCAGATCCATCACAACTGAAGCAGCAAATTTTGCCAGCATTGGTTTTTTATTTGCACTCATAAATAATTTTCTTATTATTTTATATCCGGCCTCGTACATTGTGGCAGAAGAATTGATATCCGATATAAAGTTATCAATTATGGTGCTCATTTCTGAATCCACCAATTCCTCTACCAACTCTTCCTTGCTGTTATAGTATCTATATAAATATCCGGGTGAAACCCCCGCTTTTTTACAAATCAAAGCAATTGATACTCCAGAATAGCCGTAATCTACTATACATTCCATTACTGCTTTTTTGATATTATTCATTTTTTTAGGATCCGCAATTCTAGCCATTTCATATCACCATCCCAGAATATAAATAAATAAATATTTATTTATATTCTATGTTTATTTTATGAGCATGTCAAGACACTCTCCTCAAACTACTTTCGGGAAATAAAAAAAATATAACTTAGCATTATCAAAACTGATGTTATATAATGGAGGTAAGTTTATATAAATGGGGGTAAATTGACATGGAAGTTGTATTGGACTTCGACTTTAAACTAAATAAATCACAGGTATTTCGAACTTTAAAATCCTATGGAGAGTTATTGGAAGAAAATGAAATAGAAGGGCTGTACAACTTGCTTCTTCCTACAGTATATGAAACGGCAGAACCCGTAGGCATATTCAGCATAGAAAAAAATGACAGCCATCTTTCCTTTAATGTCATGAAAAACTACAGCCACATGGTGTACTGCATCATAACTCTCGGAGATAACTGCAGTAAAAAAATAAGCGAGTTTTTTTCCTATGGAAATATGAAAAGGGGAATGGTAATGGATGCAATGCTCACTTCCTACCTGTTTGAAACAAGTTCTCAGCTTTTCACCCACATCTACAAAAAATCCAAAGAATTGAATCTAGGGTTAAGCTGCAGAATATCACCCGGCGACGGAGAGCTTCCTCTTGAATATCAAAAAAACATACTTGAAAAACTGGATGCCAAAAATTTTTTAAATTTAACTGTAACGGAAGGCTATATGCTTTCTTCCGACCATTCCATGGCATATATATACGGAGCCGATGAAAATTTGCCCTTAAACAAAAAAGACCATGATTGCTCACGATGTCCCAACAGAGATATCTGCAACATGAAAACCATTTGATCATCGTCTGCGCTTATTTTTTCTTTTTCTGTATATAAGATCAGAAGTAATCGACAAAAGTAAAAATGCCGACAGCAATATTTCCAGCTTACTGCCCAATTGTGGATTAAAATATGTAATCAGTTCAATCATCAATATCACCATACCAACTACAATGAGAAAATTTATTTTAAAATTAATGTACTTTTTATCCACACCTTCTGCATCCAGCATGAATTTTTTGCGTACTGTCCTGCTGTATTTCATTGCCAATCCTTGAATAATACCTATAAACCCTAAAAAAGTCAACAGACCCGTAAAAGTAGAATCCAAAAAACACACCTCCACTATTTTATTATATTTTCCTGAAATGCCCAGGTCAATTTAAGTATAAAAAATACTTATTAAAAATTATATCACCTTCATTTATAAATTTCAAAATTTAATAAAATATGCTATTATTTATTTGAAGCATTTGATGCTTTGATATTAGAACCTCAGGAGATGAAATGTATTATATGAATCTGAATAAAATAAAGGGCAATACATATTATATAGACGGACCAACCAATTGTGGAATATTCATATTTAAAAATAAAAACTGTCTGATTGTAGACACGGGTATAAACAACAGCGAAGCTAAAAAAATAGATAACTTACTTATTGAAAATAAAATTCACCCAAAATTTATAATAAATACTCACGGCCACCTGGACCATTGTGGGGGCAATTTGTATTTTAAAAAAAATTATCCGGGCTGCCTTGTGTATGCTTCCAAAAAAGAAAGTATACTTATGGAGAACCAGGAACTTTTTCCTTCAATGCTCTCTTCATCTTATCCTTCAAGAGCTTTTGACAAAAGCAACAAACCCATAGATGTGGATTTTATTCTGGACTATGGAATAAATAAATTAAATGATGAGAAATTCAATGTAATTACACTGCCGGGTCACTCCATAGAACACATAGGGATAATAACTCCTGAAAAAGTGTGCTTTTTGGGAGACTCAATATTCAGCAGTGAAATACTGGATAAATATTCTTTCCCGTATTTATACAATATAGAAGAGAGTTTATCATCTTTAAATAAAATAAAAGATATAGATGCAGATTATTTTTTAATAGGACATTCGGAAAAATTAATCGAAAGAGGAGAAATATCAAAATTAGCGGATAAAAACATATCTAATATATACAATTACAAAAACGAAATTCTGGATCTTCTGGATCAGCCCCTCACCAGGGAAGACATACTGGAAAACATAACTATTTTAAACGGTCTGTCCTTAAACTTCTATGAATATCATCTGGATCTCAGCGGTGTGTCCGCCTTTTTATCCTACCTGTACAATGATAAGCTCATAGATCATTCTGTGGAAGATGGTAAATTATATTTTTTCAGGTCAAAATAAAGTCATGTTGTATAATGTAATGTGCCTTAAAAAAGACCTAACAGGCCAATTAAGGCACATTTTTACAATATTCTCAAAAAATTTACCCGTTATTCATAGTACTGTGTTTTCGCCCGTATATAAAATAGATAGAAAATCCTATACCCAGCCAGATTACAAATACTATTTTAGTGAAAGTGGGTAGAGAAAAAACCAGTATTGAACAAAATACAACTGCAATTATGGGAGTAACCGGAACTCCCGGACATTTAAACTTTCTTTCCAAATCAGGTCTTTTCTTTCTTAAAATAATTACAGACAGGGAAACTATTATAAATGCAATCAAAGTACCTATGTTAGTCATTTCTGCCAGCCTTCCAACTTGTAAAAATCCTGAAAGGACCATAGCTACAATTCCTATTAAGATTGTACTTTTTACCGGCGTACCGTATTTTGGGTTTATGTCTGAAAATATCTTCGGGAGAAGTCCGTCCCTGGAAAGCGAAAACAAAATACGGGTACCTCCGAAACACATAACCAGAAGCACTGAAGTGAGGCCGCAGAGAGCGCCGACTGAAACCAAGGCAGACCCCCAAGAAATGCCTATTTTCTGAAGTGCAAATGCTACCGGAGCTGCAGTATTTTTATAAACATAGTATGGCAATACACCGGTTAAAATTCCCGAAACCAAAATATAAAGCAGGGTACATATGAGAAGTGAGCATATTATGCCAATTGGCAAATCCTTTTGAGGATTCTTGACCTCTTCTGCCGCAGTTGCTATTGCATCAAATCCAACATAGGCAAAAAATATTATTGCGGCTCCCTTAAATACTCCATTTACCCCATATGGGAAAAACGGATGCCAATTAATCGGCTTTATATGTCCCGATGCAAGGACTATAAAGAGAATAACCACTCCAAGTTTTATTATCACCAAAACATCATTTAATTTAGCACTCTGACTAACCCCTTTAATCAAGAATGCAATGATTATAGCCAATATAAATATGCAGGGTAAATTTATAATACCGCCATTTAATCCAAGTGGGTTGCTAAAAGCAGCCGGTATATTAATCCCTATTGCCTGAAGTATTTGGACCACGTAGGCAGACCAACCCACGGTAACCGTTGCTACCGTTACTGTATATTCAAGTATCAGATCCCATCCTATAATCCATGCCCATATTTCTCCAAGACCTACATAACCATATGTATAGGCACTTCCCGCTACGGGCATCATTACAGATAATTCTGCATAGCACAATGCAGCAAATGCACAGGTCATACCTGAAACAATAAATGAAAGTACTAATGCAGGTCCTGCATAATTTGCAGCTGCAACTCCAGTAAGTACGAAAATGCCTGTCCCTATAACTGCTCCAATTCCCATCATTGTCAATTCAAATGCACCTAAACTTTTCTTCAACCCTCCTTTTTCTGACTTGGAATTATTCAATAATTCCTCTATGGATTTTGTCCTGAAAATCGAATTTGATTTTCCCATACATGCTGTCTCCTTTCAATAAATGAAAAAAATTAAGAGTATGAAATTTACATAGAATTTACATACTCTTAATATAATAGCATAATAAAACTTATTATATCTATTAGTCACAATAATCATTATATTATAAAATATTCAACTTGTTTCATATACTGTATTTTCACAATATAATATTTCACATAATATATAAAAATATCTAAAAAATGAATAATTATGGTTGCAATAGTATAATTATAAGTCCATTAAAAAGAGGATTGCCCCCACAATCAAATTTACGCAGCAATCCTCCATATTATTCTATATATTAATTTCCATCTGTCGGAGAAGGTGTTTCCTCTTCTTCCCCATTCATTACACTGTGTCTTCTGCTGTAGGCGAAATAGATTACAAGCCCTATAGCAAGCCATATTACAAATACCTTCTTGGTAAACACAGGCAGATCCACCACCAGCCAGCAGCACAATATCATTGACATTATAGGAACAAAAGGCACCCACGGACATCTAAAAGGTCTTTTATATTCCGGTCTTCTCTTCCTTAAGACTATAACAGAGGCGGATACTATAATAAACGCAAACAACGTACCTATATTTGTAAGGGTAGCGAGTCTGTCCAAAGAAACAAATCCTGACAGCAGCATAACTATGATTCCAACGATTATAGTACTTTTTACAGGCGTACCATATTTAGGATGTACGTCTGAAAAAGCTTGAGGAAGCAGACCATCTCTGGACAGCGAGAACAATATACGTGTTGAACCATAGGACATAACCAGAAGTACAGAAGTAAGTCCACATATTGCGCCGACAGAAACTGCCGCCGAACCCCAGGTAATACCTATTTTCTGGAGGGCGAAGGCCACTGGAGCCGCAGTATTTTTATAAGTATAATACGGAAGTACTCCTGTCAACACTGCTGCAACAAATATATACAATACAGTACAGACAAGCAGTGAACCTATTATGCCTATAGGAAGGTCCTTTTGTGGATTCTTAACTTCTTCAGCTGCCGAAGAAACAGCATCAAAACCTATATAGGCAAAGAATACAATTGCCGCACCTTTAAAAACTCCACTAACACCATACGGGAAGAACGGGTGCCAGTTAACCGGTTTAATGTGTGCTGCCCCCACAACTATGAACAGTATTACCACACTTAATTTTATCACGACAAGTATATCGTTGAGTTTTGCAGTCTGGGTCATGCCCCTAATGAGGAAAAGCAGTATTACAAACAAGATCAATATACAAGGTAAATTTATCATTCCACCTTTTAGTCCTGGAGGGTTTATAATTGCTGCCGGCAATTTTCCCCCCGCCGATTCTATAAGCGCCACTATATAACCGGACCATCCAACTGCCACCGCTGAAACCGCTACCATATACTCCATAAGCAAGTCCCAGCCTATCATCCAGGCCCATATTTCACCTAGGCCTACATAACCGAAGGTATAGGCACTACCTGCCACAGGAATCATTGCAGCCAGCTCCGAGTAGCACAGTGCAGCAAAACAACATGTAACTCCAGAAAATATAAAAGATAATATTAGTGCTGGTCCTGCATAATTTGCAGCTGCAGTTCCTGTCAATACGAAAATGCCTGTCCCAACTATAGCACCTATCCCCAACATCATCAGTTCAAGAGGTCCCAATACCTTTTTTAATGCCTTTTTTCCCCTCGTTTCAGCCAATAATTTATTTAGATCTCTCGTCCTAAATACAGAATTATTCGCAGCCATACATACACTCCTTTCAAAAACAATATTAATAAATTTTAAACTATTATAATTATAGCATAAATTTACTCACTAAAATTAATATATACAATTTTCAGAATATTAACGGTAAACTTTATTTTTTGATTTATAGCCCATATATATTGACATTTTGGGTTTTTATAAATAAAATTATTTTTAAAAAATATGACTATATCATTTTTATATATATTTTTTTAGCACTTCAGCAATATTTAAAATAAATATTGGTCATATATTTTAAATCAATATCAATTAACAATATTGAGAATATTTTTAATTTAGAATTAAATTAACCATAATAAACAGCTCAGGAATAAAAGCATAGTTTTTAAGTCCCGAGCTGTTTTCCTAAAATAAGCTGTTCACGACCTTATTTCCATCCCGGCTTATAACTCCATATTCATATATAGATAACAATTTACCATTGTACTTTGTCACCCTGCCCGTAGTCAATTCTTTAACCTCGCCTGAGCTGGGGTTATCCACATATATTTTTCCGTCTCTCGCAACATATATACTGTTCTTATTCACATACTGCGGAAGAGTATACACTTTTTTGCCGCCGGCTTTAAGGTTTGTGACAAAAATCTTGTCAATTTTATTATTCTCACCGTTTCCTATGTAAATATTATTGTCCTCATCTGTATTCAGAAGATAATGCATGGCATTTTCACCAGTTGCTATTATACCTCCCCTTCCAGTTCTAATTCTATTCGAAGTTCTGTCTTCATATATGAGTTCATCACCGTTAGTACCATTTACAGCCCCTATATTGCCGAGCTTGCACTTTATAAAATCCACCAAATTCATTCTTATCATTACATCAATTCTGTATATTCTGCTGTCTATATAATTGTTTCCACAGCTCATCACATATGCAACATTACTTGCACCTGAAAATGCAACGTCTTTAACTTCATAGGAGTCGTCCGGAAGCAATATTGAAAGTTCCTGATTCTTTTCCAAATTCTTTAGAGGATAGATTTCATCACGTTTTGCATCATATGATTCAAATTTTAGATTGCTTGAATTTCCTCCCGTACTCGTTTTCTCAGCTATAAATATAGTGTCAGTATCAAGATTCCAGGTATAATAGGAGAGCTCATTTTCAAGATTGACCTCTTTTACATCATTTTTGACAGTGTCAACCACCTGCAGTGCCATGCCATCATAATAGGATATGTAATTCCCGCTGTTGGATACCTTAATTTGTTCGGCATCTTCCGGTATTTTTACTTTTATTTTGTGTTCGGCCTGAGTCGAAGAAGTATCCACTTTTTTTATGCTGAAGTTGGTATTTCCATTAAAATAAAACTGATTCAGGCATAAAAGGCCTACTAATTCTATAACTATAGGTATAAGAGTCCACTTAATTATTCTCTTAAAGTTTTTCATAAATCCACTCTCCTCTAGGGTTTTACGTATATAGCTGTAGCTACGGTTCTCTCTCCATTCCAATCACTGGGATTATTTATGACCTCTCCGTTTAGATACATGGTGGCAGAAGATCCTCCATCTAGATTACTTGCATTTACAACTCCCTGCTGGAGAAGTATATTTTGTACATCCTTTAATGAAGCACCCATCTTGAACCCTTTTCTACCGTCTATAACCAGCATAACTACAGTTCCATCCGCTTTTTGTCCTATAGCAGTTCTAGGATTCAATCCTTCATTTTGTACTGCCACAGTTTTTCCATTTATTATTAAAGAATTTCTAAAGGAAATGGCTTCTACTACACCCTGGGAAAATAATTCATTTATAGTATGATCTCCTACTATGAGCCTTCCATTTGAAGTAAAGGCTGTTACATTTATATTTTCATTTGGACCCACATCGCTGTATACAAGTTTTCCACCTGATATCACAATTCCTTCAGGATAAGCCCCTGTTCCTACCCAGAGTTTTCCACTGCTGGTCCTGTCTGAAAATCCTCCTCCATTTATAGCAGCCACCGCACCATTTCGTTTTGCTATTTCACTGGTTCTTTCCCCTACTTCCCTGAGTTTGCTTGTATACCCTATGCGTATTCTCCTAGGATCATCTATTTCCAGTATATAACCATTGAATTTTGAAGTATCTATATCATATCTCTTTATGTTTTTATCACCAGCATGGCTTATGTTGACTTCATTGGGGTTTTCACTTTCAGCACTGGTAGTCTGACCATTTTTTTCCTCCTGAAGTATTTGGTTTATTTTGTCCTTTGACAAAAATAAAGTGGCTATATACTGATGAGTAAAAGTTGCCATAGCCGTTCCAACTATCTGATTTCTAACATTTTTAAAAGGTCCATAAAATACAAGCAAGGGAGTGGTAATCACAACCACTACAAGCTCATAGATTATAAATAGAAAAAACGTCTTAAAAGGAGATTTTTTTTTCTTCTTTTTTCTCATTCTCCTCTTTCCTACATCACTCATATTAAAATAACCTCCATAAAATAAACACTATTTTATATTTTACTATTATCTTAAAATTATTTCCACTTTACAATTCACAATTTACAATTAACGAGGGGTTTTCGGATAAAACCGAAAACCCCTGAGATTTGATATTTGAATTATTTCCCTATATCCTTTCTAAAATACATTCCCTTAAAATTTACTTTTTTCAAGTTTTCATAGGCATATTTAACAGCAGATTTCAAATTGCCGCCAGTTCCATAGGTAGACAATACCCTTCCGCCGGAGGTTTTAAAAACTCCATCTTCCCCCTTGACACCTGCCGCGAAAATATTATTTTCCCTTTTAAAACCGCTTATCTCAAATCCTGTCTCATATTTTGCAGGGTATCCTTTGGAAGCCGCTACTACACAGCAGCAGGCACCTTTTTCCCACTCAAGGTTAAAATCCGAAAGTTTTCCTGAAAGGGAAGCTTGAATAAGATCTACAAAATCACTTTTCATAAGGGGGAGAACTGCCTGTGTTTCAGGATCCCCCATCCTTACATTGTATTCCAGAAGATAGACACCCTTTTTAGTTATCATAAGTCCGAAAAAAATTATGCCTTTGTAATCTAAAATTTCCTGCTGTATTCCCATCAGAGTCGGAAGCATTATATTTTCTTTAAAATCTTGCAAGACCTCCCTGCTGCAATAGGGATTCGGTGCTATCGCCCCCATGCCCCCGGTATTTGGGCCTATGCCCCCATCATAAATTTGCTTATGATCTTTTGAGGATATAAAGGGAATAATAGTATTTCCATCCGTTACAGCCAGTATTGAGGCTTCAACCCCTTGGAGAAATTCTTCAACAATTACTTTTTTGCCTGCACCTTTGAATACGTCTTTTATCATGGAGTCATTAAGTGCGGATTCCGCTTCACCATGATTCTTACATATTGTAACGCCTTTTCCGGCCGCCAGCCCGTCTGCCTTTACAACTACGGGGTAGCTGCAAGTTTCAACATACTTTAAAGCATTGTCTATATTGTCAAAAGCAGCATATTCTGCAGTTCTGATGCCGTACTTTTTCATAAAATTCTTGGAATAAATCTTACTTCCCTCCAGCATTGCAGCTTTAGAAGAGGGTCCAAATATATCAAGACCACTGCCTCTGAATTTGTCCACAATTCCTTCTACAAGCGGATTTTCCGGACCTACTACAGTTAGATCTACTTTTTCTCTCAATGCAAAATCCATAAGGGAACATATATCCGTTATGTTCACATTACTGCATTTATCTTCTATTTCTATACCGCCATTTCCCGGGGCACAAAATATTTTATCCACCTCAGGGCTCTGTGCCATCTTCCAGCAAATGGCATGTTCTCTTCCGCCGGATCCCACCACAAGTACCTTCATTTCATAAATACCCCCTTTATTTTAAGTTAATGCTTAAAATGTCTTATTCCCGTAAACACCATAGATACTCCATTTTCATTGCATGCCTTTATGGAGTCCGCATCCCTTATGGAGCCGCCAGGCTGAATTATGGCCTTTATTCCATGTTTAGCAGCTTCCTTTACCACATCGTCAAATGGGAAGAAAGCATCAGATGCAAGTACTGTGCCATCCTTTGCCCTGTCAAGCGCCTGACAAGCGGGCCATATCCTGTTTACCTGCCCACATCCAATTCCCTTAGCCATAAAATCTTTAACCACTACGATTGCATTGGACTTTGCGTATTTACAAACTTTCATCCCAAATATTAAATTGTCCATTTCCTCTTTTGAAGGGCTTTTTTCAGTTACAACCTTCATTTTATCCGCAAGTTTCGTGTCAGCCGACTGTACGAGTACCCCTCCGTCCAATTTTGCTATTTCATATCCATTCGTGGGTTTGGCTTCACATTTTATTATTCTGAGGTTCTTTTTCTTCTTAAGCGTTTCAACAGCTTCTTTATCAAAATCGGGAGCTATAACTATTTCCACAAAAATTTTTACTATTTCCTCTGCAGTACTCACATCCAATTTTCTATTAAAAGCTATAATTCCTCCAAATATGGAAGTGGGATCGCATTCATAAGCCCTCACATAGGCCTCGTGGAGATCCCTGCCAATTGCCGCACCGCAGGGAGTATTGTGTTTTACTGCAACACAGCATATTTCCTCAAATTCATTTACCGCTTTCCATGCCATATCCATATCTCTCATATTGTTGTAGGAAAGCCTCTTTCCGTTTAACTGCTCAAAATCTTTCATGGGAGCTTTTCCCACAGTTTCAGTATAATATGCCGCACTCTGGTGAGGATTTTCCCCATACCTCAGATTCTGGGATTTTTTATAAGACAGGCTCAGGTACTCAGGATATTCTTCGTCCAGCAGGAAATTACTTATTGCGCCATCATAGGCGGACATGAGGTTAAATACCTTTCCTGCCAGCTTTTTCTTAAGCTCATATTTTACATTCCCTGATGATTTTATCTCCTCAATTACCGGAGAATAATCCTTAACATCCGTAACTACTACCACATCTTTAAAATTCTTGGCTGCCGCCCTTATCATGGCCGGCCCGCCTATATCTATAAACTCTATTTTTTCATCAAAGCTTATATCTTCACATACTTTATCAAAAAAAGGATACAAATTTACAACAACCATATCTATGGGGAGTATGTTTTTGCTTTTTATTGTATCCATGTGCTCTTTATTATCCCTTTTGGCAAGTATTCCTGCGTGTATTGCCGGGTGCAGGGTTTTAACCCTGCCATCCAGTATCTCATCAAATCCTGTAACTTCTGACACTTCCGTAACCCTTATGCCATTGTCCAAAAGGTATTTATACGTCCCGCCCGTAGATATTATTTCGACTCCCCTGCCTGCCAAAAACTGCGCCAATTCAAGCAAACCCTGTTTATTATAGACACTTATAAGTGCACGATTTATCATAATCGACCCTCCAATTATTCTTATTTGCCAATTTTAACTCTTCCCTGTATTACCGACACTTTATTTTGAGAAACAAGTTTAATGACCCTGGGAAGCGCCCTATGTTCCTCTTTCAATATTCTTTTTTGAAGATCCCCGGCGGTATCTTCAAAATATACAGGTACTGCTTTTTGAAAAATTATAGGTCCGCTGTCAGTACCTGAATCGATAAAATGTACTGTACATCCCGATACCTTCACACCTTTTTTAACTGCAGATTCATGTACTTTAATGCCATACATGCCGTCTCCACAAAATGATGGTATCAGAGAAGGATGTATATTTATTATTTTATTTTTAAATTCTGAGATAAGTTTCCCCTGCAATATGGAAAGCCATCCTGCACATACTATCAAATCCACTTTTCCATGCAGCAATTTCAATATTTCATCCGATAGGCCGGCTCCATAAACCTTACTATCCAATACTTTATTTTCAATACCATGTTTTTTAGCCCTTTCAATGGCATGTATACCAGGACGATCCGATATAAGCATCTCAATACTGCAGTTTTCAAGGTATCCGCTTTCCACACCGTCTATTATGGATTGAAAATCCGTTCCACCGCCAGAGGCCAAAACTGCTATTTTAAACATACTTTTCTTTCTCCTTTTTTTACATTACCTATTACGTACGCCTTTTCTCCCATTTTTTCAAGCTCCGACACCACACTGTCGGCATCTGAAGGTTTTACACACAATACAAAACCTATTCCCATGTTGAAAGTATTGTACATCTGCCGTTCACCCACTCCCAAATCCATTATGTATTTAAATATGTCAGGAATTTTATAGCTCTTTTTATCTATAACAGCGGTAAAATCCCCCTTGAACATCCTTGGTACATTCTCAAAGAAACCTCCGCCGGTTATATGGGCCATGGCTTTTATATTAAATTTTTGCAAAAGTCTGGCAACAGGTTTAACATATATCTTTGTAGGAGTCAGCAGTACCTGCCCCAATGTACTGCCGCCAAAACTCTTTTCAAGATCTCCCACAAGACTCCTCACAAGTGAATAACCATTGCTGTGAACCCCACTTGAAGCTATGCCAACAAGCACATCCCCTTCTTCCACTTTACTTCCATCTATTATATCGTCTTTTTCAACGGCTCCAACAGTAAAACCTGCCATATCGTAATCACCCTTGGCATAAAACCCGGGCATTTCAGCTGTTTCACCGCCGATCAGCGCACATCCCGCTTGAATGCATCCTTTTGACACACCCTTAACTAAATCCGCTGCAACATCTGCCTTCAAATTAGAACAAGCCAAATAATCCAGAAAGAAAAGAGGTTTTGCTCCATGGCACAGGATATCATTTACACACATGGCAACACAATCTATTCCAACAGTATCATAAACACCCATTTGAAAAGCTATCTTCAACTTTGTTCCAACTCCATCAGTACCAGAAACAAGCACTGGATTTTTATAATCACCTAACTCAAACATGCCTGCAAAACTTCCAATCCCGTTTAATACACCGGGAGTAAAAGTACTGGCCGAATACCGTTTCATAAGCTTTACGGATTTATAACCTTCTTCAATGTTTACACCAGCATCCTTATAGGTTGTCATATTAAAAACCATCCTTTACTCTAAATAATTTTTATCCTTTTCCATAGGCGCAGATATAGGGTAGACTCCGCTGAAACATCCTACACAATATCCTCTTTTACCGCTGCAGTCCAATGATTTTAAAATACCATCTATACTTATATATCCCAGGCTGTCCGCTCCTATTTCCTCTCTTATCTCCTCCACACTTGCATTGGCACCTATGAGATCCTTTCTATAAGGGGTATCAATGCCAAAATAGCAGGGATATTTTACCACAGGTGAACTGACTCTGAAATGTACCTCACTGGCTCCGGCCCTTCTAAGTATTTCCACAAGTTTTCTGCTGGTGGTGCCCCTTACTATTGAATCATCTACTATTACAACTCTCTTCCCTTCTACATTCACTTTAAGTGGATTTAATTTCACGGCCACCGCCTTGGATCTAAGTTCTTTGGAAGGTGATATGAAAGTTCTGCCTACATATTTATTTTTTATAAAACCTATAGCATATGGGATGCCCGATGCCTCGGAATATCCAAGGGCCGCCGGTATTCCCGAATCGGGAACACCTATTACCACATCGGCTTCTGCAGGGCTTTCCCTGTAAAGCACCTTTCCTGCTTTGATTCTGGAAGTATAGACATTTATCCCGTCTATAGTGCTGTCTGGCCTTGCAAAATATATATATTCAAAAGAGCACGTTTCACACTTTGTCTTTTCAGCAAAGTTTATGGATTTAATTCCGTCCTTATCCACTATGACAATTTCCCCCGGAGCTACATCCCTTACAAAATTCGCACCTATGGAATCCAGTGCACAGCTTTCAGAGCAGATTATATAATCGCCATTTAATTCACCTATACAGAGAGGCCTTATTCCATTTGGATCCCTGACGCCTATAAGCTTATCCCTGGTTAAAATAACAATGGCGTAAGATCCCTTTACAGCTTGAATTGCATCCACTATGGCCCTGCCAATATCTTTTTCGACCCCCCGTGCAATAAGGCTCAATATAACTTCTGAATCCACAGAAGTCTGGAAAGTGTATCCAGCATCTTCCAGAAGCGCCCTGATCACATCTGCATTCACCAGATTTCCATTATGTGCTATGGCAATTGGTCCTAATTTACATTTAACTATAAGGGGCTGTGCATTGCTCAAAGTACTGGATCCTGCCGTAGAATACCTCACATGCCCTATTGCAATTTTTCCCTTTAGACATCCAAGTAATTTCCTGTCAAAGGCATCTGCTACAAGTCCCATACCTTTATGGTACTTGAACTCATTTCCATCAGAAACCACAATTCCCGCACTTTCCTGTCCCCTGTGCTGAAGGGCATACAATCCATAATAGGTAAGAGATGCCACATCCAGGTTATTTTTGGAAAATACACCAAAAACACCACATTCATCTTTAAATTTATCCTCTAATAAAGTGCACATAAAATTCTCTCCTTTTATACCCATACAACAAGGATTTATTTACTACTTATTCTCTTCAATATCTCCTCATAAGCTTCCTTCACATTTCCCAAATCTCTTCTAAATCTATCCTTATCCAATTTTTCATTTGTCTTTGCATCCCACAGTCTGCAGGTATCCGGCGATATTTCATCAGCCAAAAGTATTTTACCGTTAAATTTTCCAAATTCAATTTTAAAATCAATGAGTTTTATTCCCTGCTTCAAAAAGAACTCCTTCAAAACATCATTTACCTTTTTTGTCATATCATATATGGTCTTCAATTCATCAAAAGTGGCAATTCCAATTCCAACTGCATGGTAGTCGTTTATAAGCGGATCACCCAGTTCATCATTTTTATAGCTCAATTCATACACCGTAGTCTTGAGAGGTGTCCCTTCTTTTAATCCAAGTCTCTTTGCCATACTTCCTGCTGCTACGTTCCTCACTATGACTTCCAGAGGAATTATGTCTACTTTTTTGCAAAGCTGTTCCCTGTTGCTCAATTTTTTTTCAAAATGAGTCTGTATCCCATGTTTTTCAAGAAGCTCAAACAGCATGGAAGTGATTGTGTTGTTCATTACACCCTTGTCTTGAATCTGCCCTTTCTTCTGTCCGTTAAAAGCTGTAGCATCGTCTTTATAATAAATTATAACCTTATCTTTATCATCAGTATCATAAACTTTTTTTGCCTTTCCCTCGTAAATCATTTTTTCCTTTTCCATTTTATAATTCCACTCCTTTTCCATTTTCATTTATAAATTTTTCTTTCATATCTTTTCTATACTTAAGCAATTTATCCCTAATTTCAGAATATTTAAGTGCTAAAATCTCAACTGCAAGCATACCTGCGTTATAGCTGTTGTTTATTCCAACTGTAGCTACAGGTATTGATTTCGGCATCTGCACTATTGAAAACAAAGAATCAAGTCCTCCAACTGCTGCATTAAGTGGAACTCCTATAACCGGCAATGTGGTATTTGCTGCAATGACTCCTGGAAGATGGGCCGCAAGACCTGCTCCAGAAATTATGCATTCACAGCCGTCATTTTCCAGTTTCTTCACAGTTTCCAAAAGTTTTTCCGGGACTCTATGGGCAGACAGGATATAAGCTTTATATTCTATACCAAATTCTTTTAGAACTTTAGCTGCACCTTTCATCTTATCTATGTCAGAACTACTGCCAAATATAATTGCTACTTTCATAAATACATCCTCCTTTTACAATTAACAATTTACAATTGACTAAATCAAAAAGATTCTTAGAAATCTACAGCCGTAAATTTCTAAGAATCCTAAAAATGAGTGATTTCACAACTCAATCCATAGACGGGAAATTTACGGTTTCCTGTAGAAACTCCTAAACCAGATTATTAGGATTATATGGATACTACATTTATATTTATTTCTGATATAATTATATTAACATAGGAAATTGTATAATTCAATATATTAATTTTAATTTATCTTATAATATTCGTCTAAATTAAAATTGTATTTCAATTAACAATAACAATGTTCGTATCATATCGAACATTATCCTTAAAAAAACATAATTATAACATTAATTATAAAAGCTGAATAAAACAAGGAGGTATTCAAAGATGAAATTAGTATGCATAGGAGACAGTTTAACTTTTGGATATGGTGTTCCTGCAAAGGAAAACTGGGTGTCACTCATAAAAGAGCCCCTTCAAATGGAGGTCTTAAATAAAGGCGCAAATGGAGATACAACCTCCGGAATGTTATCCCGTTCTTATGAAGACGTAATAAAAAATCATCCCAATTATGTCATCATCATGGGCGGAAGTAATGATTTTATGAGCAATAGATCTTTAAAAATAGTAACAGACAATATAACACTCATTGTAAAAGATGCAGTAAATTATAAAATAATTTCAATAATAGGCATAGAACCTGCTGTAGACAAACTCATGGCTGAAAAAAAATGGGACAGCACCTTGAATTATAATAAGATAAACAAACTTCAGGAGAACTATAGAAATTGGATAATAAGTTTTTGTGATGAGAACAAATTTCACTATATAGATTATTATGACTGCTTTCGTGAAAAATTAAAGGACATAGGTGCAAACCGACTGTTTGTAGATGGCCTGCATCCCTCTACACTAGGACATGAATTGATGGCCGAGTGTACAATAAATTTTTTTAAATCTCTAGCATAAAACAAAAAGTAGGCTATTCTTTATTGACATGTTACAAGCAAAGTGCTACATTTAAGGTACAATATGAGTTATATATAGCTTATCATGAGAATATAGTATATAATATATTAATATCCTTAGGGGGGATTATCAAAATGAATACTACTTCCTGTATTTCCAAAATACCTGAAAATCTGCGAGAACAAATTGATGACATAATCTCCGAGTCGGGACTTTCAGCAAAAGATTTTATAAAAGAACTGGCTTATTGTTACAATGTAGGAGATGCAAAATCAGATTCAATAGTACTGGATTATTCAAATTACTGGAATAGCTTTGTAGATTAAAAAAACAAACTGCCCTGCGGTTAACTGCAGGGCAGTTTGTTTTTTAATCTAACAGTTGAAACCGGATTTTAACTAGCCTTTAGAAGATAATATTTCCAAATGGCAGGTATTTCCCTGATATATCCACCAATTTCCCTCATTTTATAGGAAGACATGAATACTCCCGCATAGCTTCCCTTTATGTGCTGGCTCTTTGCCATTAAAGAAGCTCTTTTCAAGTGATATTTATTGGATACTATGACAGCAGTTTTAAAACCCATCGTGTCCATTATTTTTTTAGAGTTTATTAAATTTGCCATAGTAGATGCAGATTTGTCTTCCACTATAATTCTGGAGCTGTCCATTCCTCTGGATGCCAGATATGTCCTCATGGCTTCCGCTTCAGATATATTTTCTCCCTGGCCCTTTCCTCCAGACACAATAATATAGTTTCCATAGCCATTTTGATAAAGCTCAAGTCCTCTGTTCAATCTTCCAATTAGAAACGGACTGGGTGTAATGCCATATACTCTGCATCCCAACACAATTATGCAGTCCGATTTTTCAGGTTTGGTATCTTCTCCAAAAAACACTATTTGAAATTCCGTCAGCAAAACAGCCATAAACACTATGGTGACAAAACACACTGCAAACTTCAATTTCCGGCTCATTTAAAAAACCACCTATCACTTGTTATTTATACAACGTCATTTATAATATAATAGTTTATTAATGAGGAAATTTCAACCTTATATACTAATATTTCATCAATGTTTATAATTTAAAGCATTGCAAACCTGAATATGAAAAGAGCGGCAAGTACATATACTATCGGATGAACTTCCTTATATCTACCTGTAACCACCTTGACAATCGGATAAAATATTATAGCCGCCGCAATACCATTTGCTATACTGTAACTAAATGGCATAAAAGCTATGGCGAAAAATGCCGGAAGTGCTTCTGTAAAATCACTGAAATCTATTTTAGTAACTACTCCCATCATAAGTGCACCTACGATTATAAGTGCCGGGGCTGTAGCTTCAGTGGGAACTATGCCGACCAATCCAGAAAAGAACAGTGAAAGTATAAAAAGTATTCCCACAGTAAAGGACGTGAGACCAGTTCTTCCTCCTGCCGTAACACCGGCAGTGGATTCCACATATGTATTCACTGTACTTGTTCCAAGAAGAGAGCCTACAGTAGTTGCCAGTGCATCTGACAAAAGTGCTTTGTGCATGTTCTTGACTTTTCCGTTTTCATCAACCATGCCTGCTTTCTCGGCTGTTCCCACAAGCGTGCCTATAGTATCAAACAGATCCACCAGCGTAAAAGTTATGATTACCATGACCAAACTGCTGATGGCACCTACCAAGCCTGCTTTCCCTATTCCAAGGAGGCCTTTAAAATCAAATGCAAAAAATGTAGGTGCCAGCGAAGGCGGGGCACTTATGAGCTTTATTCCCGAAGTATGCGTTACACCAAAGGGTATGCCAATTATGGTGGTTAAAATTATCCCTATAAGTATGGATCCTTTGACATTTCTTGCCATGAGTATGGTTGTAATTAAAATACCTATGATTGCAACAAGTACATGAGGTGTAGTCAGCTTTCCAAAAGCCACCAGAGTAGCGGGATCAGATACGACGATACCTGCATTTTTAAGGCCTATAAGTGCTATAAACAATCCTATTCCGCCCGATATGGCAAGTTTTAAATTATACGGAAGGGCATCGACAATTTTTTCTCTAATAGATGTAACCGTAATTATTATAAATATTATTCCCGATACTAAAACAGCCGCCAGTGCCTGCTGCCACCTGTATCCCATTCCTATACAAACACTATATGTAAAAAATGCATTCAATCCCATGCCAGGTGCCTGTGCAAAGGGAAGATTCGCATAAAGTGCCATTACAAAAGTTCCGACAGCCGCTGCTATACAAGTTGCTACAAATATTGATGCTACTATAGGATCATTGATTGCAGAAAGTCCTGCTTTGACTGCAGCATCCCCCATAAGATTTCTGGTGTTCATGCCGGCCTGCATAAGCACACTTGGGTTCACAAAAATTATATAGGCCATAGTGATAAAAGTAGTAAAGCCCGCTAAAATTTCTGTTTTTACATCAGTGTGATTCTCAGTTAGCTTAAAAAATGAGTCCAGTCTAGATTTTTTAACTTCCATGTAAATACCTCCAAAATAAAAAAATTTCTAACATGAATTATGGAATAATCCAAATTAGAAAACACTTAAAAATATTTTCTCCCTGGAATCCACTCATAGTCAGGAGTTTTGGTCTCCTGGTAGAAACTCTTGAACCGTATTATATCAAGATTATACGAATGTTCTTCTAAAGAATTTATTAAATTTACGTAATTATATTAACATCATACACATAATAAGTCAATAACATTCCCACACATAAATACCATAAAAAACCTGTCTTATTTATAGTTCACTACATGGCGAATATTTATACCATATTGTCTCTATCTAAGCATATAAACTGCCAGCAGTATTACAGCAAAAATTAAAAAAGGAATGGAAAATACAATTTTAAATACAATACCAACTACAGCTGCAAAAAATACTATGGCTATCACAAATCCGATAATGGGAAAAACTATGATTCCAACTATGGACAGAAGCAAACAAAATATCAATATTATAAATAAAATGCAAAATAAAGTTATCACATACCATTCCCCCCACGTTTTTTCGCCGTCTTTACCTCATTTACTATGAAAGATCTCTGCTTACAGTCAATATTATATAGATCAAACACGAATTCGTCCAATTTTTTCTCAGACAAATTCTCTTCTCCATTTCCACATATTATTTTATGTACTAATTTTTCCACTTCTGATTTTTCCCGCAAACCGCACTCATGTACAGGTATCTGATCCAGGCTGTATTTTTTTATTTGAGGGGTTGAATTGATATTTGTTATTAAAAAATTGAGATAATACCACTGTATTAGTGTGGAATTCAATATTCCCAAAATATAGAGGGATGTAAAATCTCTATTCTTGCATATTATTCCATACAGTGACTGTTCTATTATATACCCCCTGGGGTCCAGGGCGGCAATTAAGTTTTTCCCGGTTTTCCTGATAATTATTTTATTCTTTCTGGCAAGCTTTTTCATATCCTTGGTCCCGCCCTTTATATTTTCAGGAATAAAGTCATAATAAAAGTTGCCGGATATTTTAAATTTCCCTACATTTTCACCTTTCAGTACCTCTATCTGTCTGCAGCTTGCCCTATTTGAAGTGATTTTAGCACTGCAGCCTATAAAACCGGTGAAAGTGCTGCATATGTCGGAAAGTTTTTTACTGGATTCTTCAATATGCTTCTTTAAAAACAGGCTATTGGAACTACAGCAGTGGGAAAATTCAAAATTCAGGTTCCCTAGATACTGCTGCTGGCTTACAGTATATACCCTCTTTTCACATATGTCGATGTTCACTCTATTATGCTTCCTGGCGTTGTTTTCAACTATAATTATCATAGAGTCAGCATTCACCCTTGGAAATTTTATTCCAAAAGTCAAGTTCAATATACTATAATTTTCAAGCAGGCTCCTTCTAAAATCCCTGTAGCAAAGATTACTGGCCAACCTGTCCGGAACTATAAATCCAAACCTTCCGTGAGGTGTTAAAAGTTCCATAGATCTTTTTATAAAATATTCATATAAATTAGGTAAATAGGTATTGCCGCCGTAATTTTCAACATAGTAATCCACCAAATAATTCTCTATGTTCTTTTTATATTTCCTGCTAAGAGATATCCATGGTGGATTTCCAAGTATGCAGTCATATTTTCTCTCCCAGAATTCAGATATTTCTTCAGGCTTCAGGCCGCAGCATTGTTTCTTGCCATCGCCCTTCTCCCATTTTATCAAACTGTTACAGCATATGATATTGTGTTCAAGTCCTATATCGGCTCCACTTTTATTGCATAAATTTATTTTTGCCAGTTTTACGGCAAATTCATCTATATCGGCCCCATATATGCATTTTGTCAGTACGTGATAACTCAAATTCGAATACTGCCAATATTCCGTGCCCTTTACATATCTAATCCCATACTTGTCTTTGATTTTATAATTTTCATTTTTAAAATTTTCTCTTATAAATTTTAAGTTTTTGCTGAATTTTTCTATTAGAATTTCATACGCTCTTATTAAAAAATATCCACTGCCGCAGGAAGGATCCAGTACCTTTATGAAAGGATTTTTTCTAACATCCAAATCATACATAATATTTTTAACTATGTAATCCACTATATGATACGGAGTATAGAAGCTGCCCTTTTTTTTCCTCTCCTCTGAATTCATAGATTTTTCGTATTTTTCACCCAATACATGGGTTTCCCGGCCTTCATCCACTAAAAACTGCCCCCTTTTTATCAAAAATCTCTAAACTGAAGCTCCCCTCAAAACGACTTGAACGATCTCAGATCTGCTGTGAACCCTCACCGGTGGCCCCCAGGTCCCAAAACCTGAAGAAACTATGATATTAAATCCACAGTCCTCTAAATGCCCCCAGTCAATTTTAAAAATTTTTCTGGTTATAAAATTCAAAGGATATAATTGGCCCCTGTGGGTATGCCCGGAAAACTGAATATCTATTCCTGCATTTTTACAATTTTTCAGATCTATCGGCTTATGATCTACTGTTATCAACAATTTAGTTCTGTCACATTCTTCTGCCAGCTGAAATATGTCTTTTCTCTCCCTGCCTGTAAAATTCCTGCAGGCCGTATCGTTTCGTCCTATTATATAAAATTTGCCGTCCACATCCTCAGGCTCATCTACCAACAATTTTATATTCAATTTTCTATACTCCCGCACCATGTAATCTGTATTTCCACCTATATATTCATGATTTCCAAGTACTGCATATACACCATAGACAGAATTTATATTTTTCAAAGGTTCAAGTATATCTCCAAGCTCGTTCAAATTAACGTCATCATCTATGACATCACCTGCCAAAATGACCAGATCGGGTTTTACAAGATTTATATTTTTCACCAGTTTTACCAGCCTGTTTTTCCCTATTATTCTACCTGCATGAATATCAGACACCATTACTATATTCAATTTTTCAACACCCGTCATATCCTTCTCAACCTGTAAATCGTACTTGGACAGTTTTATTGAATTGGCATTATAGGTACCATCTATCAAAACAATAGAGATAACCGACATTGAAATAGTATAAAATATGGCCTTCCATCGAACTCTGTCATAAATATAAATGCAGGGAAAAAAGTAATGAAGCAAATTGATAATTTGAAATACCACCACGGCCATTATAAAATAAAAGATTGCAGCCATCCAATAACAGCCTATTGTATAGAATATTTTACTTGCAGACTCAGGTAGAATTTTTTTTGAAAGCTTTCCTATAAAAAATGAAAGTACAATAAGCAAAAATATAGTCCAATAGATATATGAATTCACAGATGGCATAAAATATCTAAAAGTTTCAAAAATAGTTATTCCAATATATAAATTCACTGCAGCAAATACAAGCATGCATAATATGCCAATCACATATATCATAAAAATCACCTTATTTACATTAAATTTGACATACCGGGTGTTTTCAATTTTTTAATTTCAAGAAATAAAAATATGGCTGTAAGAACAGAAGATATTCCATCGGAAACAGGAGCTGCAAGCCACACTCCATTGAGGCCAAATATTCTGGGAAGCATAAGGAGCATTGGAATAAGAACTATTACCTGCCTGGAAAGTGATAAAAATATGGATATTTTAGCCCTTGCTATGGCCTGGAAAAAATTTGAACTTACTATTTGAAAACCCAGTATGGGAAACATTGCCATAAATATTTTAATGCCGTTTACTGTTATATTTGTGAGGTTCACATCATTTTTATTAAACAGGCCCACCAATACATAGGGAAAAATGTAGGCACACAGTGCCCCCAATGTGGATATAACCGTCGCCGCTATAATTGCCAGCTTAAGTGCATTTTTGACACGGTCATACAGCTTAGCCCCGTAATTGAAACCGATAACTGGCTGTGAACCCTGGTTGATTCCAAATATGGGCATAAATATTATAGTTGTTATACTATTTATTATTCCCATAGCTCCTATTGCCAAATCGCCTCCATATATAAACAAGCTTCTGTTCAGAATTACATTTACAAGGCTTGACGCCAGCTGCATGGCAAAAGGTGACATTCCTATGGAGAATATCTGTTTTATTATTCTTATTTTTAAGATCAGATTTTCCCTTTTTATCTTGAGAAGGCTGTCCCCACCCAGAAAATAGTAAAGTACCCATATCATACTTACGGCCTGAGAAATTACAGTAGCTGCAGCTGCACCTTTTATGGCAAAATGGAGCAGACATATAAATATATAATCCAGAACTATATTCGTTATGGCACCTACAAGCATTGTAAACATGGCCTTTTTGGGGTTTCCCTCAGAACGTATTATGTTGTTGAGTCCAAAGCCCATTGTTTGAAATACTGAACCTGCAATTATTATACTTATAAATTCCTTAGCATAGATAAGTGTGTTTTTGCTCGCCCCAAAAGCTATGAGCATGGGTTCCACAAACATAAGTCCCAGTATGGTAACTACCATCGACATTACAATAAGAAGCACAAATGCATTGCCCAATATATGTTCCGCTTCATCTTTTTTGTCTTGCCCAAGTCTTATGGAAATACTTGCAGCAGCACCGATTCCTATAAGCATACTAAATGCCATTATCAGTATCCCGATTGGGAAAGTCAAGCTCACTCCAGATATGGCCATTGCACCTACAACTCTTCCTATAAATATTCTATCTATTACAATATACATGGAATTAACCAACATGCCGATTATAGCAGGTATTGAAAATTCCAGCAATAATTTACTTACTTTTTCATTCCTTAATTTAGTTGAACGTTCCAAATAAAATTTCCTCCCAATTAATTGTACGAAAACTAATTATATAATAACTTAACAATTATAGCAATATTTTTTTTACATTTTGTTGTCAACTTATGATTCTGACTCTTTAATATTTGTTTAGCTCCGCCAATATTTGTCGAGCAATTTCTGTATTTCCTCCTGCGGATTGTGACTTTGTCTGAAAGTTTTTTAATCTATCTTTAAAAGTTTTATTTCTTAATATCTCCATTGATGTTTCTAATAATAAAGCTGGATTCACATTCTCATGCTCTATATATTTACCCAAATTCAAGTTTTTGATTTGCCGAGCGACCATGGGTTGGTCGTTTCCTACAGGTATTACCAGCATTGGTACGCCATAAAACAATGCTTCATTTACACTGTTCATTCCTCCGTGAGTAATAAAAAGAGAAGCTTTTTGTAATACCTTTAATTGCGGAACAAATGAATAAACAAAGAAATTATCTGGTATTTCACCAAGCTGCTCAATCTTCACAGTATTTCCAATAGACATAATTACAGAAAAAGGCTGGTCTCGAAAAGCCTCAATACATTTCTTAAAAAATTTAGCCGATGTATTTAGTAATGTTCCAAGAGAAATATATATAATGGGTCCTTTCATTTTAGTGAAATCAAAATCACCTTCTTTTCTTCCGCCTAACGATGATCCCACATATTTATAATGATTATCTTCAAACTCGTTAGAGTAAATTTGAAAATCTTTAACCGTATAAGTAAAATTTAGCTTAGGTGCATTCTCTACAATTTCCTGTGCTATGCTTGCATATCGCAAATTAAACTTTCTTTTCAAAATTTTAGATATCATTTTGCAAAGATGAGGGAAGCGAAATATACACGTCATATACCAACCGCCAGTCATTCCGAAATCACTTAGAACTTTTTCATTGAGAGAAAATGTTGAAAACAAACGGAAAGAAGGAATTCCTAATTGATCAGCTAATGATTTTCCTGGCAAAAACAACATCTCATATATTAAGCAATCATATTCTTTTCCAATTCGCTGCACCGTTCGGTACGCAGCACCCCAACTTTTTATTTCCTTTTGAAAGTTCGATAAAGTTACAGGATAATCATCATATGCTATAAAATTTGCACCTGTCTTTTCGACCTTGTCTTTCCAATCTGGAGAATGTATATAAGAAACTTTATGTCCCAATGACACAAATATTTCTGCTAATTCCAATGTAGGATTCGTATGACCTGAAAATGGGAGATTTACCATGAGTATTTTTGCTTTTTTAGACATAGTAGCACTTTAACCTTTCCTTAATTTTCTGCCCGCTTTCATCACTAATAATGGGAATCTCTAATTTTCTTAAGAACAGAATAATAAAATCCACTTTATTACACATTTCTTCATAACTGGAATTAACAATAACAGGGTCAAGCCATATATCAATTAAAACAATAAGTATTTGAGATACTTCCTTTGGATAAATACAGGCAAATTCCCCGTCGATATTACCTTGTTCAAGAATCTCCTCAATATAACCAGATAATACGTTTAATGAATTTCTCAGAGTGTCCAGTAATGCAAAAGGAACTTTCTCAGCCCATTTATTGCCAGTCAATTCAATCAGTGATTCATTTGAAAAAAGTTGGTCTATAATATTTTCGATTTTCTGTTTAGCTGTCAAAGTAGGATTTTCAGCCAAATCTTTCAATTGGTTTGTAACTAATTTTTTTTGAGAATTTATGTGATAATCCAAAATCTCTTGTTTGCTTTTAAAATAATGATATATAGCTCCTTTTGACAGCCCACTTAACAGCATTATATCTTGCATAGTCGTTTTGCTATATCCTTTTTCTGAAAATAGCTTTATAGCTGCATTTAATATTTTACTTTTAGTTAAAAGAACTCTTTTCTCCTGCTTCAAAATAATTCACCTCACATTTATTATAAACCGTCGGTCGGTTTATAAATATGATAGCAGTCTTTTATTGTTTTGTCAATGAAGTGTAAGAAGTATTCACACATAAACTGAATTGTCATAACTAGTTTACAGTTTTGACATATAACTGTAACAAAAAAAATTTATTATATAATCATAATATAGTCTAATAATTTATAGAGGAGGATTTTCATATGGATGATAATTACAATAAAAATCAGAACACCACAAAGATGAGCATATTATCACGTTTTAAAAACAAGCTTTCCCAAAAACACACACATCCAAAAGGTAAAAAATTTTTCTCCTATATAGCAGTAATAGTGATATCCAGTTTAATAGGTGGTTTTTTATCTATCGCAGCTTTTTTATACGTGGTTCCAAATACAGACTTTTTCAAAAACACACCACTTTATGAAAGCATGAATTCAACAGGAACAAGGGCTCCGCAGACACAAGCTTCTCCTGTATCCACTTCAAACAAAAACGGCCTCACCATAGCTCAAATAGCTAAAAAAGTAAGTCCGAC
This sequence comes from Clostridium lapidicellarium, assembly GCF_041224415.1. Taxonomy (NCBI): domain Bacteria; kingdom Bacillati; phylum Bacillota; class Clostridia; order Eubacteriales; family Clostridiaceae; genus Clostridium; species Clostridium lapidicellarium. The sequence continues at coordinate 40,080 of NZ_JBGFFE010000004.1, forward strand.
CGTAGTTGGAGTTTCCACCAAGTCAATATCGGAATACTCGGATATATTTGGTTTTTCAGACGATCAAAGCAGTGAAGATGATGGAATGGGTTCAGGTATAATAATAAATTCTGACGGATATATACTTACAAACTACCATGTAATACAAGGTGCCCAAAGCATAAGCGTGATATTGAGCAATAAAAAAACCGTTCCGGCCAAAGTTGTAAATTATGATCAGAACCAAGATTTGGCTGTAATAAAGGTGACCTCTAAAACTCAGATGCCAGCAGTAGCGGAACTTGGAAATTCTGACAACGTCCAGGTTGGCGATTCGGTAGTAGCCATAGGCAACCCTCTAGGCAAGGAACTCTTGGGTTCTGTTACAAGCGGCATTATAAGTGCTACGAAAAGGGAAGTTACAGTGGGAAATACCACCCAGAACTTTTTACAGACGGATGCAGCAATAAATCCGGGCAATAGTGGAGGTGCCCTTGTAAACTCACTAGGACAGGTAATAGGAATAAATTCAGCCAAAGTAGGTGGAAACGGAGTTGAAGGCATAGGATTTGCCATTCCAATAAATACTGTTGCTTCCAAACTGAATGGTCTTTTAAAACCTATATTAAAGATTGGAATTGCCTGCATAGACATTGATTCCAGCTTGTCAAAACAATATAACATACCTCAGGGAGTTTATGTAAAGCAAGTTGAACCGTCCAGTCCAGCTGAAAAATCCGGATTAAAGGAAGGAGACATAATACAAAAATTTGACGGTAAATCCATAAAAACCGTAGAAGAAATAAATCAGATAAAATCGACACATAATTCCGGTGATACAGTTGCAATTGTGGTCTACAGAAATGGAAACACTAAAACACTTCAGTTAACTTTAACAGAATAAAAAATAAGGTCTGCTGCATATAATTAATTATGCAGCAGGCTTTTTTAACTTTCAATATTCAATCTTATATGTGTACCGCAGGATCAATGTTTACTTTTATATTTTCAGGAGGATACTCCAACCATTTAATTCCCTTCTTCGTAATTATAGCTGCAGGAATAATGTATTTCTCAGAGAAAATTTCTTTGCCAACACAATCAATAAATTTTCTGGATGCAGGAGCAGATGTACTAAGTTTAAACAATGTTGCATTGTGCAGTTTTCCCTTCAAGTTGCACCAATCATCTAACTGTAATATACTAGCAGGTGATGTTGTCACCGCTTTTATCACATCTATAAGATTCATACCCGCAGCACATAATTTAGTCATTGTGGTCGGAAGATCATAAACAGGACCGTTTATGCCTAAAACGTGGGCATCAGAGCTGATAGTAAATGGAGGATATCCGGCCGCTATTGCCTTCTTTGCAACTTCAAAACTAAAGCTGCCTATCCCATGGGCCACATCCATAAGAACACCACGTTTCAAAGCTCTTTCCATAGCAGGAATTGGTTTACCTTCAGAAGTCCAGGGTGAATTTAATTTTCCATGATAAATATGTGATACTACATCACCTGGAGCCAAAATATCCAATATATCCTCAATACACGGCATTGGAAGTCCAATGTGTACCATAAGGCGCATTCCCGCTTCTCGTGCAGCTTTAGCTGCAAGTTTTACCGGCTGTATACCCATTGCACCGACAGTGGTTTTTTCCGCTCTGATTTTGATGCCGCAAACAAAGGGACGATTTGCATTAGCAGCTCTGACCGTTTTTGCTACATCCATTGCAGAAATATCTGTAGCTTCAGGTATTTGTGCCAAACCAGTAGAACATATATTTAACCAAGCTTTAATGGGAGTATTAAAGGCAGGTACAACATATTTTCTCAATCCAGTAATGGTAGCTTCACCCGAACTTCCAGCATCAGCTATAAAATGAACACCGGTATCAAATCCAATTGAATCCGGGGGTATGGATATGGCTCCTACACCATAGTAAACATGGGCATGTAAATCAATCCAGCCCGGACTCAAAAATAACTCTGCGTTCTTGCTTTGATCGGAGGATTGCTTTAGAAAAAATCCATCTGAATCATGACATAATTCAGCCGTCCATATTTTTTTTGTAGAAGGATCAACAACATTCACAGGTATTGGGTCAGTTGTATTAACATTATATTTATTATTCTTAACCATAAAGAATAACCTCCTTTTAATTTTAACATATTGCCATATTATTGCATTACCTGCCTTTTGCCTAAATTTCCTCGATTACTGATTTACCCTCTTCCGGCACTTCTTCAAGCATTTTTAAAGCTTTTTTGACAGCATTTTTGCGATAGGCCACTTCATTTTCCTTTGGCAGCGAAGGATCACCAAAAACATGCAAGACGCTGTTTCCTCGAAGAATTCTGTTAGAACCTATACCTTCGGCGATTTTCGTCAAGTTCGTCACTTGAACGATGGGAATACCTGCTCGTTCAATTTCTTTTGTCATCACTGCACCGCAGCGAGAACTAGTTCCTCAGGTGGACGTTAATATAGCCGCATCAACATTGTGTTCCTTCATTATTTTGGCAATACCTTCACCAAATTTCTTACCTTTCTCCATGGGAGTCATCACACCTGCAGTTGTAAAATACGAATCAAATAAAGAACCAATAACGCCTTCCTTTTCAAGTACCCTCATTGCGTCAACCGGTACAAGTCGATTGGGATCTTCAAGAACAAAGGCATTATTATAACCTTGATGTCTTACCTCATAATCTTCAGGACTTAATTTGTCTTTTCCTTCAATTGAGTGATATTTAAAACAAGTCGAATTAGTAACAACCATATTATCAGGATTTCCCTTCGGTACTAAGCCTCCATCAGTAACAAGTGCAATTTTTGCTTCTGACAAGGGTTTATCAAGTACCGGAACTGGAATTTTTTCATGATTGGGCATAACCACTTCCGTTCTATAAGACTTATTGTAATACTTAGCTAAAAGCATGTTAATGGCTCGTTTTGGTGCTGGTATTGAATAATCGATTTCAATGGCTGGGCCGCTTCCATGGTAATCTTCCTTCTTGCCATCCCCAATTGCTTCTCCTGACACCAATCGAAGGGAAAAATCAACTACTTTTTTTATAACTTCTCTCATCTTTCTGGCATTGTTTTCTGTCTTGAGAATATAGCAGCGATCTTTATACACATCAGTTCCAGGATTTTCAGCATATAATGCTGTAACGCCCGGAATTTTCAGGGTTTCAACAACTGCTGCTGTCGTCGCGCCACAGGCCATTCCATATCTTCCAGCATTGAAGCCAGGACCGGCAATGAACATATCCGGATTGTATTTTTTTACAATTTCAACTACCTTAGGCACTACTGTTTCCAGATTTTCAGCAATATGATTGTCCCCGCAAATAATCGTAGCCACAATTTCCGCTTTGTCACCAAACATATTTTTCATTGCTAAACCTGATCCCACAGGCTCTTCTTTAACAACTATATCCATACCTGCAGTATCTTCTCCACCAAATCCCCCATAAAACTGGTTTATATAATGAACTATTCGATACTTTTTAGCCATGATTTACACCTCTTCTTTCCATGGAATATTTGAATCTGTAGTCACGTAGCAATCTCCCAACTGAGACCATATTCCCTGATACGCAAAATTGGTGGTATGATCAAAAGGCCCCCAGGGATCAACACCAGCTAAACTAGGAACTCCAGCTTTCTCCCCAATCAGTCGTTTAACTCTCGGGTGATGAAGCGTATAATTGCGCCCGCTGTTGACAACAGCATCAACTTTAGGATCAGAGATTACCAGCATATCACCTGGGCGATCATTGGACACAGCCGAAAGATTCATTACACACGGCATACCCATTTTTTCTGCCCAGTTAAAAGCCAGCGCCGAATCAAGCTGGCAATGTCCCATACCTGACTTATTGATCACGACACAATCCGCTTTTAATGTATCACGGCATAATGTCGCTCCAATCATGCCCATGGTATTTTTTCCATCAATTTTCATAACGTTATTCGCGAAAACAACTCCTACAAATTCAAGATCCTTGCCATGACGCTTCATAAGTTCCCTTATATACAACTCGTTTTGCAGGTAATAATTGCATTCCCAATATTTCCATAGGAAAGCTCCATCCAGCACTTCCGTAGGCTGAACTACGATAGGGAGAAAATTAAGTGCACTTTGCCCATAGTACAATATATTCCAAGTATCATGCGAGGCCATATGGGTAACAAAGTATGCCACTTTAGGTAGAGGTTTGCCATCCTTTCCTGGGCCAACTGGTTCGAGTTCAAAAACTTCTGTTTCATCCGGTTTTAGATCAATACCTAGCTTAGCCAAATATACATTTGCTGTCAGTGAAGCATGTTTTAACGCTTCCGCATAACTCAAATCACTGACACCATCAGCTGGTGCAGCATCGATAACTATATGATAATGTTTTGAAAAATGAGTATATTTCGCACATGGGCCGCCCATATCCATATAATATTTAACATTACACTTTGCATAATAAATGTCCGAAACGACTACACCTCTAAGTGCTACCGTTTCCCCTTCACCTGCAGGTGCCAGCTTTCCCCAAATTCCCGGATAAGATTCTTCTGGATGTTCTTTTTTACAGCGCGGCTGCATGATGTCATGCACCGCCAACATCCTGCAGCTCTCACCAGGGCATACCAATTGGATATTCATCCATGCAAACAAGTCATTATTAATTAGGTTATAAAGTTCTTCCTTATCAACTGTCAATACACCGTCAACCAGCTCGGATTTATTTCCGAATTGAACCTTTTTAACATCGATATAATCGATTTGCAGACGTTTACTCATAACTATAATCATCCCTTTCCTATATTCAAGTCATGAATTGTCATAAAAATATTTGTAACTTGAGTCAAGTTTATAATTAAATTATAGTAAACTAGTAGGTAATATTCATTGAACTATTCGGTAATGTTAATGTAATAAAACGTTTACTTTTTTTTAGAAATTGTACTTTTTTATACTAGCTGAACTCATTTCATTGTAATTTATTGTCATGATAAATACGGAACCTTTGAAAATAAATAAGAGGGTTACCTTATCCCTCCCCTCTTATTTATATCCTGCTTCCTTCAAAATTTTTACGGCTTTTTCACCCTTTTGAGAACTTACCAGAATCACAGGCCCAGTGCAGCCCATTCCGCTTTCAGAATATATACCCTTTTCCCATAATACCCTGCAGGCATTGTCCAGTTCCAGTATATCTATTCCCGGTATTGCATAGGTCACAACTTCCTTAGGTGGTACTTTCACCTCTTCAACCTTTGAGGGTTTATCCTTTTTCAATATTTCCTCCAGCCCTGCAGCCTCTGCTTTTTGAAATTCATTCTTCGCCACCCGCAGTACTTTGCCTTCTGCACACATCGCACAGTATTTAAGTGCTTCACAGATAAGAGGTGCCCCAGAAGCCCTGGATACTATATTTATCAGCTTATCATAATTTTCTCCTATTCCAGGACCATATCCATATCCCAGAGTCTCATAATTTCCTCCCGTAGTATAGGCTGCAAAAATTTTTATGAGCAGATTTCCTGTCAGCGAGTCACAAACCATCACATCCGGGGTACCTGAGAGCAGGTCATTTCCTCTCATCAGTGCTTCTCCATTTTTCCTGAGAGATTGAGCAAAATTAATTTTGTATCCCCTGTTCTGCAGTTCCTCAAGTGCCCTTTGTGTACCCCTGGCTCCATCTACATTCAAAACTCCCACAGTTGGATTATCTATACCAATGGACTTTGCAACTGCAATACCAGCTATGGAGTTTTTAACCATACTCTCCACCCTACCCGTGGCCATAGTACCTGTAGTGGTTGAAATTATCATATTTCTTCCGCTGCCCGGTGTAACTATTCTTCCTACAGTTGATACCCCTATTGGAAAATCAAAATGCTGTGTCACACACCCATCTATCTTCTTTTCCTCAAGAAGGCTTACCATTTTCTTATGGCCTTCTTCTGCACTGCTTACTTCTACAGATTCAAACCCACAGTCAATCTTCGGCCCTATAAGCACTATGTCAAAATCACCGTATTTACTCCCCGCCAACTGTGCAGCTTTTATCATCTCCTCTACTCCATGCTCCGAGCCATAAACTGTAAGTCCTATTCTGGATCTTTTTTTAAAGCTTCCTTTTTCTATACCATCGGCTATATCCTCAAATGCTTCCGCAATCAGTTTTTTTGTCCTGTCCATAATTCCCCTCCTCTGTATCAAAAATTCTAATCATTCATCAACTGCTGGGCAAATTTCCTTATTTCCTGTGCTATGATCTTCTTTACCTCATCTTTGGATACTTCAGTGTTCTCCTCTTTATCACCATTGTTTTTTTCTACAAGTATAGATACTCCATCAAACAGATTCGTCATTCTTCCAAGAAACAAACTTCCCTTACCTATTACCATAAAATTGTTCAGCTTTCCACCCATTATATGTTCTATGCCGTGTCCTATGATAGGAACGCCGGATGGTATATGTCCCTGAGTGGATGCATATCCGGGATAACCATGTTTCTTGACGAATAAAGGCAGCTGTTTTCTCTCAAGCTGTCCGCTTTTGACTGCCAGGGCCCCTATCATCTTATAATTTTGTGTCGGCACATCCCCGGCACCTGCAGGTTCTGTTATATCAGGTATCTGCATTTCAGGTGCAAACTTATCCACATCCGTAATTTTCATTCCGTTCTTGGCCAGTGGATCAAGCACCAAGGCCTGTATTACAGCCTGGGGGGCAGCACCGTGGGCTATTGTATGTTTCCCCACTACATCAGTTCTAAGTACCGGGCTTATCCCATCATTTTCAGACACAAGAACTGCAAAACCCCCGAGGCAGTCTTCCAGGATAGGTATATTTTTTTTCACATGGTCCCTTCCATTCATCCCGAGTTTGGCAGTGCATCCGCCTGCAAACACTACCACATTCTTATACACACCAGACTGGACCAGTGCCGCAGCTGTAATCAGTGCATGGGCAGGCCCCGCACAAAAACCTCTCATGTCAACTCCAGTAGCACCTTTTATTCCTGCTATTTCACCACAGGCTTTGGCGGTATTCCCCCCTCCCCTTTGATTCATATCACCTACTGCTTCTTCTGAACATTCTATTAGATAATCAATTTGACTTACATCCAATTTAAAGTTTTTTACAAGGTACATAAGTGCTAAAACACCTGATGCCTTTACTGACAAGTTTTCAATCATGGTATGTGCTGACAGATTCGGATCAAATTCATGGGCTCTTTTTACACATCCCACCAGCTTGTCATCCCTGTAAAGGCCTTCTGCTATTCCATTGTCTACGAGATTCTTTATATTCTCTATGTCTTCTCCTTCTTTTAATTCATCAATTCTGCCGCTTAAAACTGGATGCTTTGCAAAGCTTTCTTTTACAGTCTCTGTAAATGACTTTTCCAGAATCACCAGATCAAATACATCGGATATCTTCAATAATCCATAAAACTCATCCTGACACATTATCTCTCCAAACTTGCCAAACCTGCTGGCCCCATCCACCCTGCTTAAATACCAGGGTCTTTTTATTTCGGATAAACTCTCAGGTGTCATATTCCCTATATAAGTCTGATTAGGAGCATAGGATACCACATCCTCAAAGGATCTCAAGTGATTTTTTATCTGCTTCAGGTAATCCGAATCCGGATTTGTCTTCCTTTCCAAAGTTTGAGTAGTACCATTATGTACCACCATATCCGGTGTATTGATTAAAACATAAGAAGCCTGCTTAACAACGGGAAAATTCATTTTAAAACCTCCTATTTATTTTAATAATAGCATGCATTCCTGCATGCTATTATTTTTTATTCTAATATCAAAATTATTTTTTGCCAAACGCTTTTCCTTTTTAATGAAATTATCTGTATCATTTATTATATTTTGAATACTGGTCTCTTATAGTCTTTACCTCACTTATAATATCTTCTACATCAAGAACCATTTCCATCATACCGCACTGTTCATCATAAATTGCAGCATCACATTCTTCCTTTATTTCAGGTTCTACTATATGATAAACAGCAAGTCCAAGTGCTGCTCCTGCAAGCGGCCCAGCAAAAGTCGGATCTCCCGCACTTACCGTTTCTGCAGAAAGGCCTGATGCTTCTGCCTCTGCTCCACCTAAAACTACAACTATATTTTCCGCACCGTATTTTTCCGTTAGATCTTTTACTCTCTGTTGGATCTCCAGATCCATAGCTCCCGCAGCCGTTCAAACGAAACATTCTGTAGAAGCAAATATAACCTCTGCTCCGGCTGATTTTACACAGGCCTCAATAGCCTGGCCAGGTATGCCATCCCTGTCTCCTATCGCAATTACCTTTTTACCCTTTAACATTTTATCTCTTCCTTTTTTAATATTTATTTTGAACTTCATTTAATTTTAAAGCTTATCATATGTAGATTTTATAAAGCTCTTCACATCATCAAGAGTGCTTATTTTATCTGCAGTTATAGCGGCCATTTTTTCACCGTTTTTATATATAATCATCGTCGGCAATCCTAGAACTTTTTGAGAAATTGCCAACCTCCTTGCACTGCTTATATTAAGGCTGGCAAATTTTATTTTGTAGCCATATACTTTTTCCAGTCCATGCACTCCCGGCATAAGCTGTTTGCATATTTCGCATTTATCTCCCCAATAGTCCACAAATACAGGTTTATCATCACAATTTAAAACCTCTTCATCAAAATTTTGTTTTGTCAATTCAATCATTACAATTTCCTCCCTTTTAATTTTTATTTTCTTCTATATAATTCTCTGCAGTAGTTGCTGCTACAGCACCATCTGCCGCTGCAGTTATAACCTGTCTTAAAGATTTTTTTCTTATATCACCTGCGGCAAATACTCCTGAAATATTAGTTCTCATATCCTCATCTGTCACAATATAACCTTTTTCATCCATAGTTACCTTCCCCTGAAACAGCTGTGATATAGGTTCATACCCTACAAATACAAAGCACCCGTCTACTTTCAAATTCCTGGTTTCACCTGTAATCTTGTTCTTTATAAGTAATCCTTCCAATATTTCATCCCCTAAAGCCCCTTCCACAATGGAATTCCATATAAATTTTATCTTAGGATTGTGAAAAGCCCTGTCCTGCAGAGATTTTGTCGCCCTAAGGGCATCTCTCCTGTGTATGACTGTAACGCTCTCTGCAAATTTCGTAAGGTAGATAGCTTCTGTAATGGCTGAATCTCCACCGCCCACTACTGCCACATCCAGGTCTGTAAAGAAATCCGCATCACAGGTTGCACAATAGGAGATTCCCCTTCCTCTCAATTCTTTCTCATTTTTAAAACCTGACAGCCTCGGATTTGCACCTGTGGCAATTATTATTGTTCTAGCTCTATAGACATTTTTTTTACTCTTTAAAACTTTAATTATACCCTCAATATCAACATCTAATATCTCATCTTTAGCAAATTTCACACCAAAGTCCAAAGCTTGATTTTTCATTCTCTCACTTAAACTCGTTCCTGTACAATTCTCAATGGAACCTGGATAATTCTCAAGTTCATCCGTTGTAGTTATCTGTCCTCCATATTTTGCCCTCTCTATTAGCAAAGTGTCCATTTTAGATCTTGCTGCATAGAGACCTGCCGATAAACCTGCTGGTCCTCCTCCAATTATTATTGAATCGTAAATATGTAACACTCTATTACCTCCTCATATTTATTTGCAAATAAATTTTTCTTCCATTGATGACTCTCCTTTTGAAAACAAAAATGGGTATAAAGTCTCTGACCTTATACTCTGTATTATTAACTTGACAAATTAGAAATTTCCTTTACTTATCAGTTAGTTTATAATTAAATTATAGTAAATCGGCAGACAATATTCATTGAATTATTCTGTAATCTTGATGTAATAAAACGTTTACTTTTTTTATAGCAATTATATCTTTTTGCACTAAATACATCTATTCATTGTACTTCATTGTGTTTAAACTTATGCTGTAGTCTATATGAAGATGGTGTAACACCAACTATTTTTTAAATACTTTTACAAAATATCCACAATCTTCAAAGCCTAAATCTATAGAAAGATTTTTAATAGAAATATCCGAACTCTCAAGTAGTTCTTTTGCTTTTTTCATTCTTAATTTATTTATATAATTGGAAAAATTTTCACCAGTGACCTTTTTAAAAAGTTTACTAAAATAGCTGGAACTAATATTGCATAAGGATGCCATTTCATCTAGACTAATACTATGACAACAGTTATTTTTAATATATTCCAAAGCTGGTTTCAAAATTATGTTGTTCCTCTGTTCTTTTACTTCAAAAGTATTATTATAAATTTCCTTATTATGGGCATCGATTAAATTATATACTCTATCAGATTCTTTTTCCCGCATTATATTTATATCTTTCATATTTTTATTTCTACCTGTCATTGATATTATTTCACTCATTTCATTTAGTTTCATCTTTAATAAAGTTTCTTCTACATTCTTATTTTTACTTGTCCTTAATATTTCCTCATTCATTTCATTCAATTTTATCTTTAACAAAGCTTCCTCCACTATATAATTACTAATGAGGAATATCATATTAGCAATTGATTTAATTTTATCCAGTGAAAACGTCTTAATTTTTTTATACGATTCTTCAATCTTTTTTTTATTAAATAGCCTTGCTTTTGCGAACATATCTTCAGATATACATTCAAGTTCATTTTTTTCGTAATTCCCTTTAATTAGAATTTGACCGCCCACCAATGCTCCTAAATACTGATTATCTACAATTACTATGTTTTGTAACAGGTGTTCCTTTATAATCAACAGTCAATAAAGATGTACCCGCCACTTTAGATATGGCATCTTGAATTTTCTGAAAATTATTTACATTTATTATATAGTCTAAATTGGGAAAATTATTTTTCAAGTTAATCCCTCCCTCCATAAAAAATATAAATTAATTGTTTTAAACTTCTGACGAATAGAAATCAAATGAATATGTCATCATGTTTTAATTTTATATTGAATTTTTATAGATAATTTCCATTCTATAACTAATTATAATACATTTAACTTATACTAGTAAACACTCCATAATAATCACCGTTATCTGCTGCAAATTAAAAAAGAAGCTTATTCAGCTTCTTTTTTAAAATCTATGATTGAGATACATCCTTGTTTTTTTTAGCTCTCAGATATAATAAATAAACTATACTGAGTGTCACCCCTATCAGGCTCACCAGTTGGGCAACTCTTATATTTCCCAGCATTAAACTGTCTGTTCTAAGCCCCTCTATAAAAAATCTTCCAAAAGAATATAACCCCACATAAGCCGAAATCACAGCTCCCTTTTCATATTTTCTTCTTAAAATATAAATTAAAATAATGCATACTGCCAGATTCCAGACGGATTCATATAAAAATGTAGGATGGTAATAGACACCATCTATGTGCATACCTTTTTGTATAAAAAGTGGAAACTTGCTTATGAACTCATAGCTTACAGGACCTCCATGAGCTTCACTGTTAAAAAAATTCCCCCACCTGCCTATTGCCTGGGCAAGTATTATAGATGGAGCTGCAAAATCCAGTAATTTTATGAAGTCTAATTTTTTATATCTATTAAATACATAAGCAGCCAAAATACCAAGTATAAGTCCGCCGTGAATTGCAAGTCCTCCCTGCCTTATATTTATCATATCAAACAAATTATCTTTATAGTATTGAAATCGGAAAATAACATAATAAGCTCTGGCACCTATTATTGCAAAGGGAAATGACACTAAAAATACATCTATCAGGATATCAAAATTATACTTTTTATATTTACAATTTGAATCAGCCAGTAAAATAGCCGCCAATATTCCCAAAGCTATTATTATCCCATACCACCTTATTTCAAAACCATTTATAGAAAAAGCTATCGGGTTCATATGTATATTACAACCTTTCCTTAAATTTAAAATTCATACCAAATTCTTTAAGTCAATAGAGCCGTTATTTATAAATTATATACCAATCGAAATTTTTGTAAAGTCCTGTTATTTTGCTAAAAAAAGAGTTCTGGATTTCTCCAAAACTCTTTGTATTTTAAACTATTTCTGTGAACCCTTTTTTTGAAATTCATCGTAGATATCCCCAAAGATATGGCTATCTTTATCAACAAATAAACATTCATCAGGTTCATCTTTCATGATTACCGGCCCTGAACTGCTGTCAAATACACAGTATCTTGATCCCCCATAATCCAATTTTTCACACCCGCACTGCCAGCATTCATGACTTATTTTCATTATATCATCTCCAAGTTTTTAAGATCTATTATAAATAAAAAAGTCAAAAATGTTAAGAGCTAAATACAAATTTAACCATACTGAGTTATTCTGAATCCTTATTATATATAGGTGCTATTTCATCTTCAAAATTCTGGGATATGACTCCGCATCCACCAACTATACCTATTTCAGTGTCTGATGTAGCATTTTTCTTTATATATGCTACAGCGTTATTTGTAGCTTCCGTTGAATCTTTATCCACTAATACAAGGGGTGCTGAATATTTTCCAGCCACTGCAGAGGCCACCAGTGCATCTGCATACATATTGTCCGGAACCGATGGGCTTGCACTTGCAACATATAACTTACCAGCCTTAAAACTGTCCTTAAATGCATCTAATACCTTCAAATTGGTATCAAACCTGTCTGCCCCACCATCTATCCTCTTAGTTGCTCCAAGGGAATTATAGATAGTGTCATTTATCACATTTTCAGTTCCAACAACTACCGCATTGGACTTATTCGTTTTTATAAAATCCACTACCGGTTTAGTTAAAGATTGATTATTATCTGCCAGCAGCAATATCTCCTCCTTGGAAGCTGCTGCCGGTGCTGCTGAAAGGGCATCGGAAAATCCATTTCCGCTGGCAATCACTACATTGCTGGGATCAACACCTAATTTAACCAATCTGTCGGCTATCTTCACATTGGTTTCATATCTGTTAGCTCCACCCAATTCTGCCAGAGCATAATTGTCTTTGAGTTCATTTCTTATATTCTGTGAAATAGAACCAACTCCGCCAATCACATATATAACCTTAGGTTTTAACATATCAATTTCATCTTTAGCATATGGATCCAATGTATTTTGTGTAGTTAAAATTATAGGTGCATCCAATTTCTTGGCCAGTACTGAAGCACTGGCTGCATCTGCATATTGTTCCCCGGATACCAACACCACATTGTCGCTTCCATTAGGCCAATTTACCTTTGCTACACGGGCAGCAGTCGCGTATCTGTTGACACCGCTCATCCTTACAATTTTGCTGTTTTCTGCCTTAACCGGGCCAATTGACAAAGCTGTGGTCAAAATCAAAGACATAAATGCAACAACTGCAATTGATTTTAAACTCTTTCTGTACATATATAACCTCATCCTCCTAAAAATTATATAATCATTCATATATTTATATAATTCATTTTATAAATATATGTATCCGTTTAAGAGTATGGCAAAATGAAAAACACCAAGCACACAGCCTAGTGTTTTCAGCCCGTAAGTAAATCTGTAAGCCGAGTTCTGTATTAGACAATCATCTATCTAGACCCATTGTTGCCAGTGGGTTCCAGCGATACTACCCGAAAGCAAAGCGGGCCACTTTTCTCATGCTTTCCTATTCGATCTTGCTTCAGATGGGGTTTACACAGCCGCAGGATCACCCCTGCGCTGGTGAGCTCTTACCTCGCCTTTCCAACCTTACTGCAGTCAAAATCAAATATAATCTGTTTCTGCAGCGGTATATTTCTGTTGCACTTTCCTTCAGGTCACCCTGACTGGGAGTTACCCAGCACCCTGCCCTATGAAGCTCGGACTTTCCTCTGCTGTAATTGTAATTTTAAAGCAGCGATTGTCTGGTTTACTTACGTTACTCATCTTATCATAGTTATTATTATATTACAATAGTAATTCAAATTTTTTATATAGAAAACCACAGATTATTTAGAATCGCCGCCATAATATATTATCCTCCCGCAATTGTCACAATAAACTATATTCTTGTGATTTTTGATCTCATCTATAGTCACGGCAGATACTTTCATCCTGCATCCTGAGCACACCCCGTTCAATATTTTCGCGGCTCCAGTTCCTTTAACAGAACATAACTCATTGAATTTATCCAATAATCTTGGGGGAAGTTTTTTCTCACAATTCAATATATCCTTTTCAGCCTCTTCCATATTCTTTTTAGTTTCAATTATCTTGTCATTCCCAAATTTTTTATTTTCATAAAATTCATCTTTTATATCGATTAATTTTTTTCTGAGAACATCTCTTTCCTTTGACAGATCTTCCTCTTCACACATCATATCCAAACTCTTTTCTTCAAGATCCTTGATTTCGTCTTCCTTTAATTTAATAGATTTTTCCAGAGTATTTATGAATTTCAAATCATATTTCATATTTCCATAAAGTTTATCCTCTTCCTGTTTCAATTCTTTTCTTACATCCTGAAGTTTTTTTTCAAACTGCTCGATGCTTTCCTTAACCATTTTAAGCTTGGAATCTACATTCTTATATTCTGATTTTTTTTCATCGAACTGTTTCTTTTTCTCTTTCATAAAATCATTATTGGGTCTTTCCTTTAAAACTTTTTCCGCTTTTTTTATAATCTCTCTATCCTGCTGAATTTTTAAAAGTAAATCTAACATTTATTTTCTCTTCCCCTTTCTGCTACCTGAACTTTAAAATCACTTAATACAAAAAAGTAGAAATGAATTTAAATTCATTTCTACTTACATTTATATGGATCTCTGTTAACTTTTGATAAAATCACATTATTTTCAAATCCAAGGGATTTTATTTTATTTTGCAAAAACACAGCTACCTTTTTCATAGCTGGCCATTCAGTCCCAAAATGACCTGCATCAATTACCGCTATACCCTGTTCTTCAAAATCACTGACATAATGATAAGTGGTGTCTCCTGTAATTATGCAATCGACTCCCTGCAATCTTACTTCATTAAAATAACTCTGTCCGCTTCCATTTATCACTGCAATCTTTTCTATAAGCTTAAACTCATTTCCCACATACCTAACTGAAGGTATTTCCAGACACCTTTTTACCTTATTGCAGAGCTCGCTTAAAATAATAGGTTCTCTAAGACGGCTTATCCTTCCTATTCCATCCCTATATTCTAATCTGCCATCAACTTTCACAGGTTCAATGACGTCACTGGAATCAAACCCAAGCATCTCCATAATTATATCATTTATTCCTCCCTGTGCAGAATCAAGATTGGTATGACAGGAATAAACATTTATATGATTTTCTATCAGCATCATTATCTTTTTGCCAAGCAAGCTGCCCACAGTTATACTGTCCGGCCTTTTAAACAAAAGTGGATGATGGGTAAATATAAGATTACATTTATTTTGCTGTGCCTCTTCTATAACCTTCAAAGTGCAGTCCAATGACACCAATATGGAAGTGACCTCACATTCCATATCTCCTACCATAAGTCCTACGTTGTCATAACTTTCCTTAAGTCTAGGAGGTGCATACTTTTCAATTATATTCTTTATATCATTTATTTTCAACTGCATCATATCAGCTCCCGCAATTTCCTTATTTTAGCCTGTAGCTCTATTTTCCTTCTATTGGCCAGTTCGGTATGGCCCTTTATATTCAAAATTATTTTCCTGTAATTTTCTATCTTGCTTTCTATAAATTTTGAGAGATACCTATGCTTTTTTTCTATTAAAATTTTTCCAACTTCATAAAATATACTGTCAACTTTCTCTATATCAGAAGCATATTCTATTTTAATTATCTCATAAAATCTATTTTCGTCAATACATAATTCTTCATCTAATATTTTAAAACCTTTTTTATAGATATACTCCCGCAGTACCTCTGAATTCTGCATGGGCTGAAGTACAAAAGAATCTGACTTTCTAAATACATCAATATGGCTTTCTATTATATCCGCTATAAGATTTCCTCCCATCCCTGCAATCACTATTTCCTCTGCTTCTCCAGGAGCTATGGTGGAAAGACCTTCTCCAAGTCTGCAATCTATCCTGCCGCTTAAATTCTCAGATTTTACATTGAGCATAGCCTTCTTTATGGGACCTATATTTATATCTGATGCTATAACCCTGCTGCAAATATGATTTTTTATCAGATAAATAGGCACGTATCCATGATCCGTACCTATATCCGCTGCACAGCGGCATTTATCCACCATACACGCAACAGTTTTTAGCCTTGAACTGATTTCCATATACTTCTCCTATCTAAACGTGCAGAGTATTCTAATCTGCATGATAAAATAAAACAGTGCCACTATAAAAGATATATATATGTATTTATAAGAATACCTTTTATCATATTTTGAGTAAATATATCCTGCATAATACATACAAAAAAGTACTCCCATGTTTAAGATTCCATAAGACATCTGTTTGAATGCAAATTGTTTGCCTGTCCCAAACTTTACAGCCATAAATCTCGTGTCAAAACTAACGGGCATTCTATCTGGTAATTTTCCATACAAGTATAAGATTATCGGTATCAACGCAAGTAAAACAACAACTATAGAAGTAATTATAAATGGAATGAAAAATTTAGGTTCCTTGTTTATGGAAATACTCTTACTCAGTCTATTTTCCCATTTAAAACAATTTATCCTTCTTTTTTCTAATTCTTCTGTAAATTTTTTAAAATTCTCCGGAGATAATCCATAATTTGCAGTATCTGTTTTTAAATACACTACATTTTTAGTCGAAGTGACAAACATATAGGTGTTACCTATCTTATCAATAAAAGATCTACCTATTGCAAATTTATTTTTACCGTATCCTGATAATTTAACTCCCCTTATATGTCCCTGTGAGCTCTGGTACATCTGAATAGTTTTAAATGGAATTTCTTCATTTTTAAGACTAAGCGCACTGGTTATATACAAATTATCTTCATCCATCGAATATTTAAGAGTACCACAAATAACAATATAATAAAGCTGATATAAATTTAAAAAGAGCAATGTAAATTTTAATAAATTATATATCTCATAGGAATTCACAAAATTTATTAAAAATATAAGTACGGCATCATACAAAATCATCAAACCTATAATAAAATACACACCTACTCCTTTTGCAGCTCTATAGGTAATTTTCACTTCACTATCACCTTCTTTGTTAATAATTATATCATAAAATAATTAAAGCACCTTTAATTGGTGCTTTAATCTAAATAATCTTTTAACTTTTTGCTTCTACTCGGGTGCCTCAGTTTTCTAAGAGCCTTGGCTTCTATCTGTCTTATTCTCTCTCTAGTCACATTAAATTCCTTCCCGACTTCTTCCAAAGTTCTTGCCCTTCCGTCATCCAGCCCGAATCTCAGCCTCAGCACTTTTTCCTCCCTGGGAGTCAAGGTGTCAAGAACATTTATGAGTTGTTCCTTGAGCATTGTAAAAGCTGCCGCTTCCGCCGGTGCAGGTGCTTCGTCGTCCGGTATGAAATCTCCAAGATGGCTGTCTTCCTCTTCTCCAATAGGGGTTTCAAGGGATACGGGTTCCTGGGCTATCTTCATAATTTCCCTAACTTTATCCACGGGCATTTCCATTATCTTGGCTACCTCTTCAGGATGTGGATCCCTGCCTAATTCCTGAAGCAGCTGCCTGGAAACTCTGATAAGTTTATTTATTGTCTCCACCATATGGACAGGTATTCTTATAGTCCTTGCCTGATCTGCAATTGCTCTTGTAATTGCCTGCCTTATCCACCAGGTAGCATAGGTGCTGAATTTGTACCCCTTTCTGTAGTCAAACTTTTCAACTGCTTTTATAAGCCCTAAATTTCCTTCCTGGATTAAATCCAGAAACAACATTCCCCTGCCTACATACCTCTTCGCTATACTGACTACCAATCTCAAATTAGCTTCCGCAAGTTTCTTTTTAGCTTCTTGATCTCCCGCCTCTATTCTCTTGGCAAGGGATATTTCTTCTTCCGGCAAGAGCAATGAAACTTTTCCTATTTCTTTTAAATACATTCTAACTGGATCATCTATGGCCACACCTTCCGGAACCGACAAATCCAAATTCTTTTCATCTTTATTAGTCCCATTTAAATCTCCAGTTACTTCTACACCCATGGATTCGAGTGTTTCATATATTTTCTCTATCTGTTCAGGGCTTAAATCCACCTCTTCCAATTCATCCATTATCTCTTTATAAGTTAAAGTGCCTTTTTTCTTCCCTTTTTCTATAAGCTTTTTGACTAGCTGTATTTTTGAATTTCTACTCTTCATTTTCTTGCCTCCTTTAACCATTACTGCAACTCACCAATCCTTTTCTGTATTTCAATTAACTTTTGTGCCAATTTCAAAGATTCATTCAATCTTCCCTCAGATTCGAACTTTTTTATTTCACCAATAATATAATTTTTGGATTCCTCTAATCTATGTTTTTTAATCTTATTTACAAAATCATCTATTAAACCTCTATAATCATAATTATCATATAATATCCTGGTATCCATAATCTCTACCCACTCTTTAGATGTATTCACATCATCGCACTTTACCTCTATCAATTTTTTTCGTTTTTCTACATCATAGTTCATATTCTTCACTATATATCCATATATTTTCCTGTGACTTTCCAGTATAATATCCTCAGCACCTATTTTATCCAGTGAATATTTAAAAGCCTCCTCATTTTCAAGAATTAACTTTAAGAGAGCCCTTTCCGCCTTTAAATATGCTGGTTCTAAATATAATTTTTGTCCAAAACCCATATCTATATTCATATTTTCATGTTTTTTTACATTTTTTTGGATATTCCTCTCATTTAACATATCATAAAGTACCTGATCTCTTATGCCTGTTTCTTCCGATAATTTCTTCAAATACACTTCTCTTTCTATAGGATCCACTTTTGCCAGTACTTCAAGTACTTTCTCTGCATATTTAACAGTACCTTCCGTACTGTTAAAATTCACGCTTTCCCTTATATTTTGGATTTTATACTCTATAAGGGGAACAGCTTTATCTACAAGTTTCAAAAATCCCTCTCTGCCGTTGTCCCTGACAAATTCATCTGGATCCTTGCCGTCCGGTATCTGCAGTACCTCAACTTCCATGCCAACTTTCTTTAGTATATCCATACCACGTACCGTTGCCATCTGACCAGCCGTATCTGCATCATAAGATATTATAACTTTATCTGCATATCTTGCCATAAGTCTAGCCTGATTTACAGTAAGGGCTGTTCCCAGCGAAGCCACCACATTGGTTATGCCGCATTGATGAAGAGATATACAGTCCATATAACCCTCTACAATTATAAGCACTCTTGAAAAATTCCCCTTCAGTGCAAAATTTAGTCCGTAAAGGTTAGTGCCTTTCTTAAATAGAGAAGTCTCCGGTGAATTTAAATACTTAGGTTTTGAATTATCAAGTACCCTTCCTCCAAATCCTATTACCTTCCCCCTGCTATTAAATACAGGAAAAATTATCCTATTTCTAAATCTATCGTAATAATTTCCCTTCTGGCTTTTGATTATGAGTCCTGCAGAAACCATATCCAGTTCCGTAAATCCCTCATTTTTTAAAAAGTTAAGCATATGATTCCAGCTGTCAACAGAATATCCCAATCCAAATCTCCTTATGGTATTTTCAGTTATACCCCTGTTCGACAAATAATTCCTAGCGCTTTCACTTTTCTTTAAACAGTTAAAAAAATACCTTGCAGCCGACGTATTTAATTTGTAAAGTTTCTGAAAAGTATTCTTTCTATGGCTGCTGCCCTTATCAAAATCTATATCTATGTTTACTCTATCTGCCAATAACTTCACTGCTTCTGGAAAGCTTAAATTTTTATACTTCATTATAAATGTAAATACATTTCCCGCTTCTCCGCATCCAAAGCATTTGTATATCTGTTTGTCTCTTGATACACTAAAAGATGGAGTTTTTTCATGATGAAAGGGACATAATCCCATATAATTTCTCCCCGATTTTTTAAGCTTCACACTTTCAGATATTACATCCACTATGTCATTTTCTTCTTTTACTTTTTGAATGACATCTTCCGATATCACTAAATAATCCCACCTATCTTAAAAATTAATAAACCCAAATTATTGCGTCCAAGGATAAATATATTCGACATAAATTACTATATTCCTTCTTTAATGCTAAAAATTTTTATTCCCAAGTAAGAATATATTATATATATTCTTTACAGAAATTAAATATCCTTCAATTTCAGTTACTACCCAATTGTATTTTACCCATATAATAGCAGAAATTATTCCTTAACATATAACAAACTTAGGTACATATATGTTGTGAAACATTATAAGACAATAATCATCGCTCATTCCGGATATATAGTCCGCCACTCCCCTGTAAATACCCTCTTCCTTTACAATGTTAAAATAAAATTCAGGCATTTTGTCCGGATGTTTGAAAAAATAGTTAAATACCTGTTCAAGTACAAATTTAGCTTTATCTCTCTCGGCCTTCAATATATCTCCTTTATATATTTTTTTAAACATAAAATTTCTGAGTACACAGAGTGCATCAAATACTTCATTGCTGAGAGCAACTTGTTTTATTCCATTTTTAATATTTTCCATAGTAGTATAAATGCAGTCTTTAACCAGAGTATCTATTCTATTGCTGTTGGTTCTCCCCAATACTTTTATGGCAATACCAGGTATGTCGCTTTCATTCAACAGCCCAGCCCTTATGGAATCATCTATGTCATGATTCACATAAGCTATCTTGTCACTGTATCTGACTACCTGTCCCTCCAGGGTAAAGGCCTTTGACTTATCTGTAAAACCGCTGTGATGTAATATCCCATCCAGTACTTCCCTTGTTAAATTAAGCCCCTTGCCCTGTTTTTCTATTCTAGTAAGTACCCTCACACTGTTTTCATTGTGCTTAAAGCCCTGCGGCAGAAGTTTATCGAGCAGTTCTTCACCACTGTGGGCAAAAGCCACATGTCCAATATCATGTCCCATGGCTATAGCTTCTATCAAATCCTCATTCAATCCTATTCCCTTGCCTATGGTCTTTCCTATCTGATTCACTTCCAATGTATGAGTAAGCCTAGTTCTATAATGATCTCCCGGCATCTTTATATATACCTGAGTTTTATGCTTTAATCTTCTAAAAGATTTGCTGTGTATTATTCTGTCTCTGTCTATCATATAATCGGTTCTTATATCATCCTTTTTTTCCTTTACATTCCTTCCCATTGTTTCAACAGAAAAGGCAGCTTGAGGTATCAGTATCAATTTTTCTTTGTGCTCTATCTTTTCCCTTATCTTCACAGCAATCACCTCATAAATTTATTCTACTTCACAGCTGAAAACTCCTTTTTTTAATGAAAATGTATAATATAAAGAAACTTTTAATATTATTATAGAGAAAGAAATTTTAAGGAGTTTTATATGGATTTATTATCTGAGGAAAACGTAAAAAAATACATTTTGCCTCATTATGATATGGCAGATGCAGATATAATCAGAATTAAATTTAAAAATACAGATAAACAAAGAGCCGTATATAAGGTAAATTATTCAAACAAAAATTACTGTTTAAAAAAGGTATACTTCGACGAAAGCAATTTGCTTTTCGTATATTCAGCAATAGAATGGCTTTCTCGAAATGGGATCAGAGTTCCCAGAATACTGCCTACAATCCGAAAAAATCGTTTCGTAAAATACAAAGGAATGCTCTTCATAATGACTCCCTGGATAATAGGAGTCAAATGCAGCTATGACGATAGTCTGCATTTACTATATGCAATTTCCAATTTATCCAAGATGCATCTCGTAAGCAAAAATTTTTTTCCAATAGACGGAAGTAAACTTAGGGTAAATTTTGAAAATATATATATATCTTTTCAAAAACACTTAAATCAACTTTTAAATTGCTCAAATTTAGCTTTTAAATACAAGGACAAATTTTCTACATTATTTTTACGATACTTTGAAATAAATTTCATGCTGGCCAAAATATCAGCCAGAATATCTTCAAACATAAATTATAAAAATCTAAGTGTCAGCCTATGTCATTTAGATTACGTAAACAAAAACATAATATTTGATGAAGAAAATAATATCTGGGTAATTGATTTCGACAAATGCAGTATAGATTACTGTGCCCATGATATATCCTATTTTTTCAGAAGGTTCCTAAAAAGGAACTCCACCAATTGGAGGCTTGATACCACCATATCCTGTCTGGAACTCTATGAAAAAACTTTCCCGCTGACCCTAGATGACTACAAATATATTATTTCCTATCTATCGTTTCCTCAAAAATTTTGGAAAATATCGAGGGATTATTATAATAATATATTGAAGTGCAATCATAATTCTTTTATCTATTTATTAAAAAAATATTCCAGCAGCTGTCAAAATCAACTTAAATTCACAATAGAATTTGGAAAATATATAGAAAAAAAATTTGATACTACCTTCCAATGACTTTAAACTTCCGCACATAAAACCGACCTTTCCCTAAAAAGCAAAAGGTCGGTTAATTATCTTTTAATATCATCCACTTTTAAAAACTACCTATTTTCAACCATTAATCTACCTTGGATCCTTTATCTGAGCCTGGGCTGCAGCTAACCTTGCCACAGGTATTTTAACAGGAAGACAAGAAATATAATCAAATCCAATATCGTGAAAAAATTCTATCGATGAAGGATCTCTTCCCTGTTCGCCGCATATTCCAAGTCCTATATCAGCTTTCGTTTCCCTGCCTAATTTTACAGCCATATCTATGAGTTTACCCACTCCAGCTCGATCTATCTTCTGAAATGGATCAAACTCATATATCTTCTTATCACAATATGAACTCAAGGATTTGCTTAGATCATCTCTTGAAAATCCAAAAGTCATCTGAGTCAAATCATCTGTCCCAAAAGAAAAAAATTCAGCTTCTGCCGCTATTTTGTCAGCAGTAAGCGCAGCTCTTGGAACCTCTATCATCGTACCTACTTTATATCCCAATTCAATACCACTGGCTTTTATCACTTCATCCGCCGTTTTTACAACTATATTTTTCACATATTTTAACTCTCTTACCCCTCCTACAAGAGGTACCATTATCTCTGGAACTATATTATATCCCTTTTCCCTTTTAACGTCAATAGCAGCTTCCATAATAGCTTTGGTCTGAATTTCCGCTATTTCAGGATAAGAAATGGCAAGCCTGCAGCCTCTTTGTCCCATCATGGGATTGAATTCATGAAAAGATCTTACAGTATTTTTTAACTTCTGAAAATTCACACCCATTTTATCAGACAAATTCTTTATGGAACTTTCATCCGCAGGTAAAAATTCATATAGTGATGAATCCAGGAGCCTAATCGTTACGGATCTTTCTCCTGCAGCTTCATATATTTTGATGAAATCCTCTTTTTGTTTAGGCAAAAGTTTATACAATGCCCTTCTCTTCTGCTCCTCTGTACTGAAAACTATCATTTCTCTAATGTAAGATATCCTGTCTTCATTGAAGAACATACGCTCCGTCCTGCAAAGCCCTATTCCTTCGGCTCCAAATTCAACTGCCTTTTTGACATCCCCCGGAGTATCCGCATTGGCTCTAACTGCCATTTTCTTTATATCATCCGTCCAGCCCATGAATATACTAAAATAACCTGACACTTCAGGTAACACTGTCTGCATGAATTTTCCATATACATTCCCGGTGCTGCCGTCCAGCGATATATAGTCACCTTTCCTGTAGAGCCTGTCCTTAACTTTAAAATTTCCTGCCTTTTCATCTATTATCAAATTGTTACAGCTGGTTACACAGCAAATTCCCATTGCCCTAGCCGTTACAGCTGCACGAGAAGTCATTCCGCCTTTTGTAGTAAGTATACCTTCTGAAGCTGATATTCCCTCTATATCTTCAGGTAAGGTTTCAGTTTTCACAAGTATTACCTTTTCACCGTGATCATGGTGTTTTTTTGCATCTTCTGATGTAAAATATATTCTTCCGCAGGCAGCTCCCTGTGATGCAGGAAGCCCCTTTGCTATCGCATCCGCTCTTTTTAGCTCATCCCTATCAAAATTTAGATGCAGAAGGGTATCCAGCTGTCTGGGTTCAACTTTGAGTACAGCCTCTTCCTTTCCGATTAAATTTTCTTCCACCATATCCACTGCTATTCTAAGTGCAGCCTGTGCAGTTCTCCTCCCGCTCCTGGTCTGGAGAAAATACAGTTTTCCCCGTTCTATGGTAAATTCCACATCCTGCATATCCCTGTAGTGATTTTCCAATTTATGTGCAATATTCATGAATTGGGAATAACACTCCGGAAGATCTTCTTTCAAATTTATTATGGGCTGTGGTATTCCAATTCCTGCAACAACATCTTCTCCCTGGGCATTTATAAGATATTCACCAAATACGGATTTTTCTCCGGTAGCAGGATTTCTGGTAAATGCCACACCTGTGCCCGAAGTTTCTCCCATATTTCCAAATACCATGGATTGTACATTTACAGCCGTACCCCATTTATCTGAAATTCCATTTGATTTTCTGTATATTACAGCCCGCGGGTTATACCAGGACATAAATACAGCGGCAATGGCCTGCAATAGCTGCCTTTCAGGATTTTGAGGGAAATTACTTCCTGTCTCATCATTGTAAATTTTTTTAAATTTCACAATTATTTCCTTTAAATCGGATACTGTAAGTTCTGCATTCTCTGCATTATCCAGTACATCTTCAAATTTTTTCTTTTCAATTCCCATAACTACAGTTGAAAACATCTGAATGAATCTCCCATAGGAATCATAGGCAAATCTCTCATTTCCCGCAAGCCTGCCCAATCCTTTCACCGTTTCGTCATTTAAGCCTAAATTAAGTATAGTATCCATCATTCCAGGCATGGAAATTTTTGCCCCTGATCTGACAGATACTAAAAGAGGATTTTCTTTATTTCCAAATTCTCTACCCGTTTTCTTTTCAATTTTTCCAAGTGCACTATAAATCTCCTCTATAATGTCTTCGGATATAGTTTTGTTCTCTCCATAATACTTGATACAGGCCTCTGTAGTTATGGTAAATCCTTCTGGAACAGGTATACCAATGTTTATCATTTCTGCTAAATTTGCGCCTTTTCCACCCAGTAAATCCCTCATACTAGCATTTCCCTCATTGAAAAGATAAACATATTTTTTATCTTTCATTCATAACACCCCTCCTTTACATATAAAATTTAACATGCCATCTTCCTGTTCCAATATTTAATTTTTTACCAGATTATTTATTTTCCCCTATCTTTACAAAAAGTCTTGTTATATTTGTTTTTGAAACTTTGCCTACGATTTTAAGTACCTCATTATTTAAACTATCCCGAATTTTTTCAACTACCGGCAGACTGTCTACCTCATGCTCCATTATCTTCTTGGCTGCAAGATAGGCCACATCATTTTTTTCAACAAATATTATATTGGGCATCCTGGTCATTATTATTCCCACAGGTATTTTGTGCATATCAGTGCTCCCAATAGCTATCTTCAAAAAGTCCTTTCTGGAAACAGCACCTACCAGAATTCCTTTATCTCCTATAAACAAAGTGCCCACATCATTTAAAAACAGATATACTATGGCATCATAGACAGTAGTGTTTTCGTCTACTATTACCGGTTTTGACATTATGTCTTTTACTTTTATATCCATTATATAGTCATATATAAGACTATAGGAAGGTTTCTTGGAATATATATATCCTACCTTAGGCTTTGCCTCCAATATACCCGTCATAGTAAGTATGGCCAGATCCGGCCTAAGTGCCGCCCTTGTGACACTCAAGCGGGATGCCAGCTTTTCACTTGTTATGGGCGCATTATCTTTTACCAACTTTATTATTTTCTCTTGTCTTGGTGATAATTTAATGGTACTCACCCTCTCCCTTTGTAGTAAGTCAATAATTTTTGTAATATTTACTAAGAGGAATTTTTAACAACAGCACTTAAAATTACAAGTTATAAAGTTATTATATCACATTATTATAAAATATTAATTTTTGTCCTTGTCTTCATCGGAATCTTCATTATCCATATCATCAAACTTCACGGTATATTTATACGTGTTTTTACCATCCTGCCTACTGTCTTTGTCCTTAAATTTATCCTTAAAAGAAGATGCAGCATCAAATACCTTGTCTTTCATATCATTTACAGTATTTTTCACTCCGCCCTTTATTACCTTGTTTACCACTTCTACGGTCCCATCATCTTTTGTTATCTCTATAGTTACCTGTGTAATTACCGCAGTCAATATCCCAATAGCTATAAGCGGCGGCCATACAAGAGCTGTTAAAGTTGCTGCAATGCCTGCATTCACTGGAATATCGACTACCACCTTGTCATCTTTTTTTATCTTTATTCTGTTTATATTTCCCTTTTTTACCAAATTCTTAAGCCATTCTAGAAACTCATCCTTGGTGGTGTACAGACTATCCTTAGCAGATTTCTTATTTTGCTCTATATATATAAGAGCATCAACTACATTACCTTCAGAGACCTCCAATGCTTTTTTTGCCTCAGTATAATCAACTCCTGTTCTCTCTCTTATAATATCGATTTTTTCCAATGTTATTTCACTCATGTTTTTCTCTCCTTTTAGATTTTATTTTTCTCAAAATTTTCAAGATACCTTAAAGTTTCAAGACTTTTAGGCTTTTTGAAATAATTCTGGGAAATAACAAGGTTCAAAAGTTTATACAGCTCTCTTTTTACTCTATCAGACAATACAACCTTATATGCACTTTCAAGAGAAGCTTTTGATAAATATTTAAGTGCGCTTCCAGCAGCATAATCTATGTTCATACCATTGGTTCTTCTACATTTATCGCACACTCCCCCTAAATATTGAAAGCTAAAGTAATTAAATGAAGTGATTTTTTTTCCGCACATACAGCAGTAATCAAAATTAAGTCCATATCCTGTGGCCTGTAAAATTTTCAGTTCGAAAGATCTGGCCAGGGTTTTAATATCCACTGCATGGCTTCTTATAAGATAAAATGCAGAAACTAGATGTTTGAACATAATTTCATTTTTTTCTCCATCATTCATTGCTATATCCATAAGTTCACAAAAATAAGAAGCATAGGTCAAATCCTTTAAGTCGTCCAACAAATCTTGAAAAGAATCTATCAGCATACTTTCATCTATTACATACATACTTTTTCCTTTATATAAAACATAGTCTCCATAGCAAAACTGAAGCGTGGTCGAAAACAGTGGGCTTCTGCTTTTTTTTGCCCCCCTAGCTACAGTAGATACCTTACCTAATTTTTCAGTAAAAAGCCAGACTAATTTGTCAGATTCTCTTACATCCTGAGTTTTTATTATTACAGCTCTAGTTTTAAATACAGCCAGATAATCATCTCCCCCGCTTATATTTATATTATATCCTTTTTTTAAGGAGAAAAAAACTTTTCTTTCTGGCAAAAACTACATCTTATAGCCCAATTCTTTCAGCAGCCTATCGTTGTCTCTCCACTCTTTTCTGACTTTTACCCAAACTCTAAGGTAAACTTTGGAATCCAGAAATTTTTCAATATCCATTCTTGCATAAGAAGATATTCTCTTTAGCATTGACCCATTTTTGCCTATTATTATCCCCTTATGTGATTCCCTCTCACAAATTATATTTGCCTCTATGTTGCATATTCCCCCAGAATTTTTCCTCATGAAAATTATTTCAACGGCTATGCCATGGGGAACTTCATTAGAAAGCAGCCTGAGAGCTTTTTCCCTTATGATCTCAGAAACTATAAATCTCTCCTGTTTGTCGGTAATGGCATCTTCCGGGTAATATTTAGGACCTTCTGGCATATATTTTACCATGAGATCCACAAGTTCATCTACATTTTTTCCCTTCAATGCGGATATAGGTACAAATTCCCTAAAATTAAACAATTCAGAATAATTTTTCAAAGTTACTGCTACTTTTGAAGCTGGATTTTTATCTATTTTGTTCAATACAAAAAACACAGGCGACTTGACTGCACTTATATTCTCCAATATATGTATGTCTCCTTCATGTATCACATCCTTAGGTGTAGTCAAAAAAAGTATTAAGTCCACATCGTTCATGGAGCCTTCAGCAGATTTGACCATATAGTCCCCCAACCTATCTTTTGGTTTATGTATGCCCGGGGTATCTACAAAAATCAGTTGAAAGTTATCTTTAGTCAAAATAGCATTTATATTATTTCTGGTAGTCTGTGGTTTACGGGATACAATCGACAATTTTTCTCCTATAATGCCATTTACAAGTGTAGATTTTCCTACATTGGGTCTCCCTATTATCGTAATAAATCCTGATTTAAACATAGCTTTTCTCCTTACCCAAATATTATAAATAAAAATACTGTTATTAAAATACCAAATACAGCTCCAAAAACCACTTCTCTGACAGAATGTGCCTCTGAATCCACTCTGCTCTGGGCAACTATAAAGGCCATGAGGTAGCTCAACACAACTACCGCAAGCTGTCCGGTTATCAAAGCTATGGTAGTAGCTATGGAAAAGGCTATAGCACTGTGTCCGCTTGGCATTCCTCCTTTAAGAGGAGTACCTTCTCCAAAAATAGCTTTTACAACTATGGTTGCTATAAATACAATAGCAAGTATTATAAATATTGTATAGGGATTTGTATTCTTAACCTTTTTCATAACCATAAAATTTATATATTTTAATTTATCCCAAAATACTATATATCCTACTGCCACAGCATTTATGGCTGAAATGAGCACTGCTCCTGCTGCTACATTTTTTGCAATTTTAACTAGAGGATGGTAATAATTAGTAGTAGCATCAATGGCAAATTCCACTGCCGTGTTAAAAAGTTCCGCCATAATGACCATACTTATGGTTATTATAATAGCCAAAATTTCTAATTTGCTCAAATCATAGAAAAAACACATTGTAAGTACTAAAACAGCCGCTACCATATGTATTTTCATATTTCTCTGTGTTCTAACTGAATATATTATTCCCTCAATCGCATAATTGAAGCTATCCAATAATTTTTTAACTTTCATTATATAACCAACCACCATATTTAAAATTATCCCTTAAAGTTCAAATTTCTGCAATATTTTTTCTTCCCTTTTTCTCATAATTTTCTTGTCCTCTTCTTTTATATGATCATATCCCAAAAGGTGAAGCAGGGAATGCACTGTCAAATAACACACTTCCCTCAAAAATGAGTGGCCAAATTCTCTGCTCTGCTGCTCCGCCCTTTCAAGAGAAATTGCTATATCCCCCAGCACTAAATTTTTCCCATCCATATCACTGGGCTGAAAATCATAATCTATGTATACATCCTTAAACACCTGGCCTTTAGGATATTCCAACATCGGGAAAGACAATACATCTGTGATCTTATCTATATTTCTATTTTCCCTATTTATATTTTTTATATAATTGTTATCTACAAAAATTACACTCACTTCACAGGGTATATTTACATTTTCCTCCTTTAAAGCATGTTCTATAACTTCTTTGACATTTTTCCTCAAATTTTCCGTAACATCTATTTTATCCTGTCTATTATCCAAAAAAATCACTTTTTATCCTCCTGTTTCAATTTATTCATGACTTTATCAGAAAATTTATCTGATGGATATTCTATCCTATGATGATATATGCCAACCAATACTCTGAAGAACTCATTTTTTATTTTACTTATATCCTTCAGGGTCAAATCGCAATTATCAAGCTGGCCCGTATCCAATCTATCTTTTATTATATTGTTTACCATACTCTGAATTTTACCCTTGTCAGGGTCCCCAATAGACCTCACAGCAGCCTCTACACCATCAGCCAGCATTATTATACCTGCTTCTTTGGTCTCCGGTATCGGACCCGGATACCTAAACTCGTCTTCATTTACATCATCAGGATCCTTACTTGAATTTTTCATAATCAAATAAAAATACTTTACAAGAGAGGTGCCGTGATGCTGCTCTATGATGTCCTTTATTATCTTGGGCAGTTTATATTCTTCCGCCATTTCCACCCCGTCCTTTACATGGGACATTATTATCAAAGTACTCAAATTAGGAGTCAATTTATTGTGGGGATTATCTTTTCCAAGTTGATTTTCTTTGAAAAAATATGGTCTTTTTAATTTTCCTATATCATGATAGTAAGCTGCAACTCTGGCCAGAAGGGGATTGCCTCCAATTTTTTCGGCCGCCACTTCTGCCAAATTGCCAACCAATATACTGTGATGATAAGTACCGGGGGCTTCAATTAAAAGTTTCTTCAATAAAGTATTATTTGGATTTGAAAGTTCCAAAAGTTTTATAGTGGTAACTATATTAAACACCCCTTCAAATAGAGGAAGAAATCCTATAACCAGTATTCCAGAAATTATGCTCGCAACTCCTGCAAAAATTCCTCTTTTAGTGACATCCACCAAATTATTGCTGAGCAAAAAACCCATTGAAAAAGTAATTATTCCATTTATAACAAGCATATACATGGATGCAAACAATATGTCATTTCTCTGCTGCATCTTTTTTAGTATAATGGCTCCAACCACTGCATTCACAAGGGCCAGTATGGTTATATCGGGGCTAAATTCCACTGCTGCACTTATAAAGACACAGTTCAGCACATTCACAACCATTGATACCTTGTTATTTAAAAGCAGCGTCATTATCATGGGTACAAATGCCAAAGGTATCAAAAACGGCGAGGCAAGATCAATAGTCCTGGATAAAAGCACACTTAGGCAGCTAAGTGCATTTATCATTACAAGCATTTTTGGATCTTCATAAATTTTTCTATTGTATTTATACAAATAAACCCATTGAACAGCCAGTATCAAAAGTACCAATAAAGCCAGCGGAAAATAGATATGCCACTGAAAATAGGGACTGTTATTCAAAAGTCCGAAATTCTCGAGCATTTTTATCTGATATTTAGTTACAGGTTCCCCTTCCTTCACTATAATCTGATCTTTTTTTACCATGACAGGCATAACTTTTTTCTCTGCTTCTTTCCTCAATTCCTCCGTTTTGTCATTATCATAAAAAAAATTAGGCGAAATCAGGGAAAATCCTATATCAGTGGCAAGCTGTCTCAAATTCTTATTGAAATTTGAAGTGCTCACTTTAAGCAGTATACTCTGCTGGGCTTTTTTAATATCCTCCTGATTGTTTTTCTGGGTATTGTCGCTTATATTGTTGCTGTCATACATATCTGCTATACTTTTTTGCAAAAAGTCCTGAAGCTGTTTTATTTCATCTTTATTAAGCTCCATAATATACAGAAAATCGTCATCATTTAAACTTATGTTGCTTTCACTTTTTAATTTTTGTAATTTGCTCTTTTGATCTAACTGGGAATTATCCAGTTGCGTCACCTTTGAAAAAAAATCATTTAATTTATTTAAACTTTCTGTTTTGACTTCAGGCTTTTTATTGTACTGGATTGGGACGGCATTTATTGCCTGCTGTATCTTTGCTTCTGTAGACAATTCATCCTTGGCGTCCCTAGGAGCTTTTATATCAGCTTTTGCAATATCTCCCTCGGACAGATTATATTTTTTCGTTGTAAATCCGGATGCCAGCAAAGAATAGATGAATACAAAACTTGCTATAAAAGCAATTATCCTCTCAGTTCTTTTTTCTAAAAAAAGCTTTCTCAATGACAATTTTTTCAATTAAAATCACCCTTTGTTTTTTACTGCTCTATAAATTCACTTTGGTTCTG
The DNA here is from genome assembly GCF_041224415.1 of Clostridium lapidicellarium. Lineage (NCBI taxonomy): Bacteria > Bacillati > Bacillota > Clostridia > Eubacteriales > Clostridiaceae > Clostridium > Clostridium lapidicellarium. The sequence continues at coordinate 71,817 of NZ_JBGFFE010000004.1, forward strand.
CATCAGAAACAGCTATATTTTCCTCCGCTGTAACCTGGACTTTCACTTTGTAGGATTCACCTGGTTCATAGGTGATATTTTTATTTACAATTTTTACGGATTTATCTAAATTGGAACATATATTTTTATAAAGTTTTTCTCCTGTATCCTTTACTATCTTCTGGGCATCCCCTTTTATCATTTTCCTTTTGACCTCAAAATAAGTCTCTCTGCCAAAAATAAATTTGCTTTCCTCTATTCTATCATATTTATTAAATTTATCATTATCTTTTTTTAGATATATCTTTTTGCCTCCCAGGTTAATATAATAATTATCCATCTTCCTCCCCGTCCTTACATCTTTTACACCGTTTATTTTCACAAGGGCACTGCTTTCATACATGGTGCTGCATATGACATATCCTGCAGCGTGCACGCTGTAACTGGAACCTTCAATTCCCTGCTCCCCCTTAACAAGAAGCTGCCCTTTTTTCACCTCGTCGCCGGCTTTCACAACGGGAGTACCTAAAGTGGTATATACTCTCAGTACTTTTCCGTCTTTCTTCGCTACAAGGTTACAGGGCGTATTATCCTCACTTATATCAGGAGGAGATTTTTTCTCAACTACGTTTATATTCAATTCAGAGCCCTGAAGCCTGACCTTCACCCACATTATATCATCATTGTCTCTCATGAGATCCTTCTCTACACTATATACATCTATCTTACTCTTATTTGTACCCGGTTTTATCCCATAGGATTTAAGCTGCTGTCTTATTCTATAGGGTGCAATTTCTCCCGAAGAATCTATTTCTATTTTCCATACAAATGTGGATAGACAGTATATCACTGCAACAAATAAAATTATTCCCGACACTAAGGTTATCTTTTTCTTGAGCTTAATCACAAAAAAGGCAATGCCCCTTCTTCCGATTATTTTTATTCTGGCATCAGTTTTTTTAGCTATATATTCTACTTTATCATAATCCTTAAGATTTATCTTCATGGTCATAGTAGTAATGCTTTTTTTCCTTATATTTTTCATATAGATGCCATTTTCCCACATAAGGTTAATAAACTTTTCAGGTATAAGAGATTGTATCTCAATTAAAATTATTCCATTTCTATAATTTTTAAAAGAAAATCTATCAGTTTCCCTCATAAACTATGGATTTAAATTTTCCTCCTATGGTTATAGTGCTCCCACCTATAAAAAGCACTTCAAATTTACTTCCATATATGGATATCAACCCTATACCTGAATTAATTTTTATCTGGCTGTCTTCAAACAATATAATGCCCTTATGATTTTCTATTATTATCTCATCATTTCCTATAATTTTAATCTGAGGCATATTTAAAATTATATCCTTTGGCAAATCAAGTTTATCTGCAATGTTCTGCTTTGTATCATACATTTTATTTTTCACAATACCACCTCTAAGAATTTATATCCCAACTGTATTACCTTTATTAATTTATGAGATACATGGATGATAAATTACTTAAAGCTGTGAACTATTTAATTTTTCATATTATAAAAAAGGTTGAGATAAAATCCCAACCTTTCTATTCTATTTATTTAGATACTGTTTGACTATTTGACTTACAAGTTTGCCATCTGCCCTGCCCCTGGTTTCAGGCATCACAACTGACATAACCTTCTTCATGTCCCGTATACTCTGTGCACCTACTTTATTAACTGCTTTCCGAACAATTTCGGAAATTTCCTCTTTCTTTAACTGCTGAGGAAGGTATTTCAACAAAATCTCTATTTCAGATTTTGTCTCATCTATTAAATCCTGCCTTTTACCCTTTTCAAATTCACGTATGGATTCACGCCTTTGCTTTACTTCCTTTGATATTATATCCATGATCTTTTTATCATCGTCAAGTCTTTTCCCATTGGATTTTTCAACCAGTAAAATGGCAGCTTTGACCATGCTTATAGTATCTGCCTTTAGTTTATCACCTGACTTTAAAGCGTGTTTCCAGTCTTCCTGCAATCTTTCTTTAAGAGACATTTGTTACTTGGTCCCCTCTTTCAAAGAATTCTATTTATTTGTACTTTCTCTTTCTAGCAGCTTCCGATTTTTTCTTTCTCTTTACACTTGGTTTTTCATAGTGCTCTCTTTTCCTAACTTCAGAAAGAACACCAGCTCTAGCGCATTTTCTCTTAAATCTTCTCAATGCACTTTCGATAGTTTCATTTTCTCCAACTTTTATTTCTGACATATTATCTCCCTCCCTCCGCTAGCTCAATCTAATTTTAAAAATTAAATACAGTTAACATAGGTCAAATAGCACATAGCAATTATACAATAAATTCTTGGACACTGTCAACAATTTCAATTAAGACCTTCAATTTAGCCCGGTGGCCATTTAAATGTCCTGCCGCCCAGTAAATGAAAATGAATATGAGGTACTGTCTGTCCTGCTTTTTCACCGCAGTTAGTCACAATCCTGTATCCTTTTTCCTTCAAACCAAATTCATTTGCAATCTTCTTTGCAACCAAATATATATGAGCAATAATATTGGAATCTTCTTCAGTAAGATCATTTATACTCTCTATATGCTTTTTAGGTATTATAAGTACATGTACCGGTGCAGCTGGATTTATATCCTTGAAACCCAATACCGTATCATCTTCATATACTTTTTCAGATGGTATTTCACCTTTTACTATTTTGCAAAAAACGCATTCTTCCATAGTTGTCACCCCCTTTTAACGATAATTATTCAATAATCAATATAAAATATCCTTCCTAAATTCAAATAAAACTTTTTATTTTCCCTCGAATATAACCACTTTCCACACTTTCAAGTTCAGTGCGCAAAATTTTCCCCACCGGATTTTCGCCGGATTTCCCCATTGATACGACTTTCATGTAATTGGGAGTATAACCTTCATAGCAATTATTATCACCATGAAATTTACTTTCATAAAATACATCCATGTTTCTTCCCAAAAAGCTGCCCATAAATTTTTTTTCCAGTTTCCTATCCAATTTTATAATTTCACCGCTTCTCTCTTCCTTCACCTTCCCATCTATCTGTCCTTTCATATCTGCAGCCCTGGTGCCTTTTCTGGGGCTGTATTTAAAAACATGAATCTTAGATAGTTTCATTTTTTTTAGGAAATCATAGGTCTTGTTGAACTCATCTTCCGTTTCTCCGGGAAACCCAACTATGACATCCGTGGTTATGGATACATCTTCTATCTTGTTTCTCAATTCATTGACTATTCTCTCATACTCCAGGGCAGTATAGTGCCTATTCATCCGCCTTAAAGTTTCATCACATCCGCTTTGCAGGGATAGATGAAAGTGAGGGCACAGTTTTTTCAATTTTTTTATTCTGTCTATGACGTCATCTGTAAAAAATTTGGGATCTATAGAGCCAATCCTGACTCTTTCAATGCCGCTCACCCCGTCTACTTCCTCAAGTATTTTCATAAGATCCCAGCCGCTTTTCAAATCTGTTCCATAAGAGGCAATATGTATTCCGGAAAGGGTGATCTCACGAAAATTGTTATGGGCAAGTTTTTCCACTTCCTCTAAAATTTTGGAAGGAGGTTTGCTGCATACCGCCCCTCTGGCAAATGGAATAAGACAATAAGAGCAAAATCTGTTGCATCCGTCCTGTATTTTAACAAAAGCCCTGGTCCTATGTTGATATTTATCTATGCTGAGATCCTCAAAAACTCTATTTTTAAGAACATCACCGACTTCTATTATTTTATTCTGTTCTAAACATGCCTTTTTTATAAAATAAATTATATCTCCCTTATTTCTAGTGCCCAGAACCACATCCACCCCTTCTATCTTGGATACTTTACCGGGAGAAATTTGAGAATAGCATCCCACTACGGCTATTATGGCTCTTTTATTTTTTCGCCTAGCTCTATGTATCATCTGTCTGGATTTTTTGTCTCCCATATTTGTCACAGTACATGTATTTATTACATACACATCTGCATGATCTTCAAAATTCACTACGCTATATCCCTCAGATATAAATTTTTCCGCCATGGCTTCCGTTTCATATTGATTTACCCTGCATCCAAGGGTGAACAGACCCACTGTTTTATTATGACCATAAATGTGAAAAAATTTCTCATTGTCCAGGGACAAATCAACCTTTTTGCTGTCAACTGAATTCACTTGACAATACCTCCTAAATCCCCCAATTCATACATAAGAAGTGTCAGAGAAACAAACCCTGCAGTTTCTGTTCTAAATATTCTCGGGCCAAGGGTAACTATGTAGGATTTCATATTCCTAAGGAGCTCAATTTCTTCCTCCTCAAACCCGCCTTCAGGGCCAACTACCACCGCCACTTCCTTTACGGCATCTTTATTCTTTATAGAAGCAATCACATTTTTTATTCCAAGATTTTTTTCATTTTCATAGGGAACAAAAATTAAATCCATGGAAGTTAAAGACTGCAGCAGTCTTTCAAAATTAACGGGATTATTTACTAGCGGTATTCTGCTTCTCTTACACTGTTTACAGGCTTCTCCGGCAATCTTGTTCCACCTGCCAACCTTTTTATATTGGGAAAAATTTCCCTTTACTACAACTCTTTTGGTGATAACGGGAGTTATTTCACATGCGCCTATTTCCGTAGCTTTTTGAACAATCAAATCCATCTTGCTTGATTTTGGAAGTCCTTGAAACAAATACATATTGACAGGACTTTCATTGTAAAGTTCCAGCTCTTTTAATATCTTTACAACGACCACATTTTTTTCCGTTTTTTCTATTTTACCCAGAAATTCTCTACCACTGCAGTTATTTATATTTATCTCACTTCCACACTGAAGCCTGAGGACCCTGCTTATATGTCTTGCATCATCACCTCTAATAAAAGCCCTTCCACAGTGTATATCCTGTTCAGGTACAAAAAATTTATTCATTATTTCATATCATCCTTTTTTGCCGCTATGCATACCCATTCTCCATCGACATTTATTTCCTCTATTTTAAATCCACTGCCCTTTAATTTTTCAACTACATCCTGACTTCTATCGTTTATTATACCTGAAGATATGAATATTCCTCCAGGAACTAAAAATTTTTCTGCATCTTCAGTTAAAGATATTATAGCATCTGCAATTATATTGGCAACTATTACATCTGCCTTTCCACAAACTGCTTCCATAAGATTTCCCTGAAATACATCTATATTTTCTACAGCATTATATTTAATATTTTTCAGGGCGGATTCTACAGCCGTCCTGTCCACATCCACAGCAGTAACATATTTAGCTCCAAGTTTTGCCGCAGTTATAGCCAGTATTCCCGACCCGGTACCTATGTCAAACACCCGTGTATCAGGTCTTATGTATTTTTCCAGGGATTTTATACACATTCTGGTCGTTTCATGAGTTCCAGTACCAAAAGCCATGCCCGGATCAAGCTGGACCACTATATCATCCCTTTTAGGATTATATTTTTCCCATATGGGCTTTATTACAACCCTACTCCCGGCCCTGTAAGGTTTATAATATTGTTTCCAATTATTTTCCCAATCCTCTTCTTTAACTTTATTTACAGTAACTGTACCTTTCCCCTTGTCTATTCCATAATTCCCTAGATTATTCACTTTATCTTCTATGTATTTCAAATATTTTTCAAAGTTTTCATCATCTTTATAATATCCTTTTACCACAGCACCATCTTTTACCTTTAACACATCTTCATCAAAATAATCCCAATCCTGGGGACGTTTTTTTTCAATTTCAATATCTTTAGGATCCTCTATGGACACCCCCTTAATTCCCGTATTATACAATATTCCAGAAACTGCTTCCACAGCTTCGCTGCTGGTAGTAATTGACACTTCCATCCATTCTTTTTGCATAGATTCCCTCCTGAACTAAACACTCGAATAAATTTACTGACAGCCCTTAACAAAAAGCTGTCAGCATCCACAATTATTTAAATCCACGTTTAAATTTATCTATAAATGACTTTCTCCCAGTTCCACCTGCAGGAATTTCTCCACTTGCCTCCATCAACATTACTATGGCTTCTTTCTGCTTCTCATTTAAATTCCTAGGCACGTCTACAATCACTTTTACGTATTGATCTCCTCTTCCCCTTCCATTGATCTTGGGGATACCCTTTCCCCTCAATCTAAATACGGTTCCAGACTGCGTTCCTCCCGGCAATTCGTACTTCACGTCTCCATCTATAGTGGACACTTTAATGTTTGTTCCCAGGGCTGCCTTTCCAAAGCTTACGTGAGTGTCAATGTAAATATCGAATCCATCTCTTTTAAATTTAGGGTGAGCTGCCACTCTAATATTTATATAGAGATCTCCTGTACTTCCTCCATTTTTTCCCTGTTCACCCTGTCCTCTTATAGGAATCACATTGCCGTCATCCACACCTGCTGGAATTTTCACCTTTATATTTCTGCGTTTTCTGACAGTACCTCTGCCCTTGCATTCTGGGCAAACATCTTTGTCTCTTATAATAGTACCTGTACCTCCGCATTTGTCACAGGTTCTCATGCTCACAAAACTTCCAAGAGGAGTATTTCTCTGAATCTTTATCTTCCCTGTTCCACCACATTTATCACAGGTACGTGGATGAGCTCCTTTTTTAAGTCCCGTTCCACTGCAGGAAGGACATTTTTCATTCTTTATTACAGATATTTCCTTTTCAGTACCAAAAACTGCTTCATTAAAAGTTAAATTCAACGTGTATTCGAGATCTGCACCCTTTTCCGGTGCATTTTTCCTTCTCTTTCTTCTTGACGACGAGGAAAATCCATCACCAAATCCTCCTCCAAAAAAAGAATCAAATATATCTCCAAAATCACCCATATTGGAAAAATCAAATCCACCAAATCCTCCTTCAAATCCAGAGCCACCGCCGCTAAAATCAGCTGTGCCAAACTGATCATACTGAGCTTTTTTCTGTGGATCTGACAGTACCTGATAGGCTTCATTTATTTCCTTAAACTTCTCTTCGGCTTCCTTATTTCCTTGGTTTCTATCAGGGTGGTATTTTAATGCTAATTTTCTAAATGCTCTCTTTATTTCATCATCACTGGCACCCTTGCTAAGGCCGAGTATTTCATAATAATCTTTTTTGGCCATATTCTTATTTTTCACCACCTAAAATGAAAGTATTAAAGTATTATACAGTAAAAATCTAATTTTCTACTTAAATTAAGGGAAGAGCAAAAACTCATCCCTTAACTATTACTATTATACACGTTTATTACACAATCGTGAAGGCAAAATATTACTTATTTATCATCATCTACTTTGTAGTCAGCATCAACTACATTGTCATCATTTTTATTTTCAGACCCGTCTTTATTGCCTGTACCCGGATTTGGACCTGCTCCAGGATTTGGGCCTGCTCCCGGATTTGGGCCTGCACCTGGATTTGGACCTGCTCCAGGGTTCTGACCTGCTTGAGCATTTTGTCCGTATACTTTGGATGTAACCTTATAAAGTGCCTGGGTCAAATCTTCTGTAGCCTTCTTTATAGTATCCAAATCATCGCCGTCTTTCACTTTTTTGACAGCTTCGACCTTATCCTCCACATTTTTCTTGTCTTCTCCTGATACCTTGCTTCCAAGATCCTTCAAAGTCTTTTCTGCCTGATATACGAGCTGATCCGCATTGTTCTTAACCTCTATGGATTCCTTCCTCTTCTTATCCTGTTCCTCATATTTCTTAGCTTCTTTTACTGCTTTATCTATCTCATTATCGCTCAAATTAGTAGAAGCCGTAATTGTTATATTAGCTTCCTTGCCGGTTGCCTTATCTTTAGCTGAAACATTAACTATACCATTTGCATCTATATCAAAGGCAACTTCAATCTGCGGAATTCCTCTCGGCGCAGGTGCTATGCCCGAAAGAGTAAATCTTCCAAGAGTCTTATCATCTGCTGCCATCTGTCTTTCACCTTGAACTACGTGGATCTCGACAGAAGTCTGGTTGTCGGCTGCAGTGGAGAATATCTGGCTCTTTTTGGTCGGTATAGTAGTATTTCTCTTGATAAGTGGAGTTGCAACTCCTCCCAAAGTTTCAATCCCAAGAGTAAGTGGTGTTACATCTAGAAGCAGTACATCTTTCACATCTCCGGTAAGTACTCCTGCCTGAATAGCTGCTCCTACTGCCACACACTCATCTGGATTAACTCCCTTGGAAGGTTCCTTTCCGGTGAAGTTCTTAACTGTTTCCTGAACAGCAGGTGTCCTAGTAGAACCTCCTACAAGTATGACCTTGTTTATATCATTTATTGTAATTCCAGCATCGTTTAAGGCTTTTTTCATGGGTTCCTTGGTCTTGTTTACCAGATCCTCTGTAAGTTCATTGAATTTTGCCCTAGTCAAATTCATGTCTATGTGCTTGGGGCCGTTGGCATCCGCAGTGATGAAAGGCAGATTTATATTTGTCTGCATGGAAGATGACAATTCAATTTTTGCTTTTTCAGCCGCCTCTTTCAATCTCTGAAGTGCCATTTTGTCTTTTCTCAAATCTATTCCATTTTCAGCTTTAAAAGTATCCGCTATATAATCCATTACCTTCTGATCAAAATCATCTCCGCCAAGGTGGGTATCTCCATTTGTAGCCTTAACTTCAAATACCCCATCTCCCAGTTCCAGAACAGATACATCAAAAGTGCCTCCGCCTAAATCATATACCAATATCTTCTGATTTGTATTCATCTTATCCAAGCCATAAGCAAGAGAAGCTGCCGTAGGTTCATTTATTATTCTTCTTACGTTGAGTCCTGCAATCTTTCCTGCATCCTTAGTAGCCTGTCTTTGGCTATCATTGAAATACGCAGGTACAGTTATAACTGCCTCGGTTACTTTCTCTCCTAAATAGGCCTCAGCATCAGATTTTATCTTTTGAAGTATCATAGCCGATATTTCCTGAGGTGTGTATTGTTTTCCATCTATTTCTACTTTATGATCCGTCCCCATTTGTCTCTTTATGGACATTATAGTTTTATCTGGATTTGTTATTGCCTGTCTTTTAGCTACTTGACCCACCAGTCTTTCACCATTTTTCTGGAAGGAAACTACTGAAGGAGTGGTCCTTGAACCTTCAGAATTTGCTATAACTACTGGATCTCCACCTTCCATAACTGCAACACAAGAATTTGTTGTTCCTAAATCAATACCTATTATTTTTGACATGTTAACTTACCTCCTAAATTTAACTCAGTTGATTATTCATTTAAGCTTAATTTGCTACTTTCACCATGCTATATCTTATTATTTTATCTCCTCTTTTGTATCCCTTTTGAAACACCTCTACTATGGAATTCTTATCACATTTATCATCCTCCACATGCATAACTGCATTGTGGATATTAGGGTCAAACTCCCCTTCCGTAGGTATTTCCTCTACATCTAGTTTTTTCAATGCAGCATTGAACTGCCTCATAGTCATCTCCACGCCTTTTTTTAAATCCTCAGCATTTCCCTCTACTTTTACTGCTCTTTCCAAATTATCCAATACGGGGAGTATTTCCTTCAATATATCTTTGCATGCATCAGAATAAATTCCCTCTTTTTCCTTTGAAGTTCTCTTCCTAAAATTGTCATATTCGGCCGTTGTCCTCGAAAGTCTATCCTGAATAGCATTGAATTTATTCATAATCTTGCTGTTTTCATCCTTTAATCTAAAATTTTCCTTTTTCAGTTCTTTCTGCAATTTCTTTCTTTTTTCCTGTATTTCATCTAATTTCTTTTCTTCTGTTTCCTTTTCCTGAGATTTTGACTCCTTAGTTTCTGATTTACATTCCGACTTCTCTTCTTCATCTTTTTTTTCTTTCTCATCTACATTCTTACTATCGGATTCTTGTGATTTTTCATCTAAATCTACCTTTTTGTCTGTTGAACAACATTTTTCACTTTCAATATCCTCATCGGGTTTTTCGCCGGCATTTTTATTTTCGCCATTCTGAGCATTCATATCCTCATCTTTCAACATTTAGACATTTCCTCCAATCCAACTAACATTTTATTATTCTTTCCATAAATCAAATTTTTTAAATTACACAATCCATTTTAGCATAACATTACCTGTTTTCATCAAAATAGGTATGATTTAAAATGATGTTCATTTCTTTTACTACACTTTCAAGTACAGATATAACCTTAGAATAGGGTATCCTCGTAGGTCCTATTACACCAATTTCACCTACAGGTTCATCATTTAAGCTATATACTGCAGATATTACGCTGCAGTCCTCCGCACCCTCTATATAATTTTCATTTCCTATTTTTACTGAAATGCTTGAGGCACTGTTTAATAAACTGCTTACCTTGTTTTTATTACCCAGCATGGATAAAAATTCTTTGGCCTTATCTATGTCTTTATACTCCGGGTAGTTAAATATATTTGTAGCACCCTGCATATATATCTCTGAATTATCTACATCATTCAATTTATCGTATAAAACACAGACTATTTCATCCACTATATCCTCGTATCCCTTTAAATCATTCTTTAATTTATTTATAACCTCTATATTTATGTCATCAACACATAAATTTTTCAGTCTAAAATTCAACGCATTATTCAATTTAACAAAGTTATTATCAGAAATGGCCCTTTTAATTTTTATAAGGTTGTTTTTTATAATTCCGCTGTCAATTATAAGCACCAATAAAATGTTACTGTTAGATTCTATATCTATCAATTGCAAATGCTTTATACGGCCTTTTCTTGCAGAAGGCGCCCTCCCCACTGAAGTAAGTCTTGTAAGCTCAGACAAAAGATAAATAGCTTGCTTTATTATTTTGTCAACTTCAAATAACGCATCTGTTATAATCTGGCTTTTTATTATATACATTTCTTCAGGACTCAATCTGGGTATATGCATCAATTTATCTACATACAACCTGTAACCCTTATTGGAAGGTATTCTCCCTGAAGAGCTGTGAAGCTGTTCCAAATAACCCATTTCCTCCAAATCCGACATTTCATTTCTTATGGTAGCAGAACTTACCCCCAAGTTATATTTTTTAGCTATGGTTCTGGATCCCACAGGCTCGGCAGTATCTATATAGTCATTAACAATTGCCTGAAGTATTTTTATCTTTCTCTCATCCATTTCCATAATATCACCTCTTTATTAGCACTCATTACTGTTGAGTGCTAACCACTATGATTAAAAAATATCACTCATAATTTTTTTTGTCAATACCATACAAACTATATTATTTTAACAAATACTATAGTTTATTCTGTTTAAAGTGAATTTCATAATGTTTTCTCAAGATTGCTCAAATTATCTTATACAAATAATATCATGTCAATATAAATTCACACATTACACTGTTAGATACTTCTATTCCTCTCCTATTTAAATATATTCTATCTCCATCGACCACCAATAATCCATTTTTGACATATTTATCTATCACACTGCCGTATATTGAATAAATGTTACTGTTGAACCTATCATTAAAATCCTCTATTGAAATTCCATTTATCTTTCTAAGTCCCATGAACATAAATTCTTCCATATCATCACAAATGGAGTTTTTATGCTTATCCAGCTCCGCAAATTTTCCCTCAGAACCTTCCGAAATATACTTCTCTATATCTGATGTCCTTCTGTATCTGCGGCCGTCTATATAGGAATGTGCACCGGAGCCGCACCCTATATAAGGTTTCAAGTCCCAATACACCAGATTATGTCTGCACTCTTTTTTATTCCTTGCAAAATTAGATATTTCATACTGATTATAACCATTTTTATAAAGAAACTCCAATGTAAAATAGTACATCCGCCTTTCTTCCTCCTCTTTTGGAAGTTTCAATTCACGGCTTTTATACATATTATAAAAAGGAGTGTGTGCTTCAACTATAAGGCTATAGCATGATATATGTTCCGGGTTAAGGGCAGCCACATTTTCAAGGGATTCCTTCCAATTTTCAAAAGTCTGACCTGGAAGTCCAAACATAAGATCAACATTTATATTTGAAAATTCAAGGTTTCTTGCCATCTCATACCCCTTTAAAAAGTCGTTCACAGTATGAATTCTGCCAATTTTTTTTAGGAGTGAATCCTGCCAGGCTTGAAGTCCTATACTCAACCTATTGACTCCCATGACTTTTAAAAGTCTCAATTTTTTTTCTGTAAAAGTTCCTGGATTTCCCTCCACTGAAAATTCAATATTGCTTCCCAAATTCAGTTTCTTCAAAGCTCCATGTATATTTTCCCAAGCTTCTAGAGGCAGATATGTGGGTGTCCCTCCACCTATAAAGATAGTTTTTACAGTTCTCTCCCCTACAAGAGCTATATCCCTGGCCAGTGCTTTAGAATAATCCAACATGAATTCTTCTTTACCGCTGTAAGAGGGGAAATCACAATAGAGACACTTTTTTTTGCAAAAAGGTATATTGATATACAAAGATACAGTTTTTTTCTTATTCAAATCTTCCTCACCGCTCAATCATCTGTTTTCAGTATCGCCATAAAAGCTTCCTGTGGGATTTCCACAGATCCTACCTGCCTCATCCTCTTTTTACCTTCTTTTTGCTTTTCGAGAAGTTTCTTCTTTCTGGATATATCTCCTCCATAGCACTTTGCAAGTACATCTTTTCTCATGGCCTTCACAGTCTCTCTAGCTATAATTTTCCCGCCCACAGCCGCCTGTATCGGTACTTCAAAAAGCTGCCTAGGTATTATGTTTTTCAACTTTTGAGCTATTTTCCTGCCTCTCTCGTAAGCTCTTTCCTCCGGGACAATCATGGAAAGTGCATCTACGGGTTCTCCATTTAAAAGTATGTCCAGTTTCACCAAATCGGCAGTTTTATAACCTTTCAATTCATAGTCAAGAGATGCATACCCTCTTGTCCTTGATTTTAATACATCAAAAAAATTGTATATTATTTCATTTAACGGGATGTCATAATTCAAAGATACCCTGGTAGTTTCTATATACTGCATATCCTTAAAAGTGCCCCTTCTTCCCTGGGCAAGTTCCATGACAGCCCCTACATATTTTGAAGGTGTTATTATAGATGTCTGTACTATAGGTTCTTCCATGTACTTTATTTCAGACGCCTTAGGCATATTGGTCGGATTGGTGAGTTCTACCAATGTACCATCTGTTTTATGTATCCTATATATGACGGATGGAGCTGTAGTAATTATATCGAGATTGAATTCCCTCTCTATTCTCTCCTGCACAACATCCATATGAAGAAGCCCCAGAAACCCGCATCTAAAGCCAAATCCCAGTGCCGCAGATGTTTCCGGTTCAAAGCAAAGTGCTGCATCATTGACCCTGAGTTTTTCCAGTGCTTCCTTTAGTTCGTCATATTTTGTCCCATCTGCTGGATATATGCCGCTGTATACCATAGAAACCACAGGTCTGTAACCTTTTAAGGGTTCCGATGCTTCCCTGCCCGCTTCAGTCACCGTATCCCCCACTCTGGCATCTCTTACATTTTTAATGGACGCAGTAAAATAGCCAACATCTCCAGCTTTCAATTCTGATCTTGGCATAAAATTCGGAACAAATATTCCCGTTTCAGTAACTTCATAAACTTTTCCCGCAGCCATAAGTTTTATCTGTTCTCCCGGCTTAATACAACCTTCTTTTACCCTTATATGACAAACTACACCTCTATAGCTGTCATAATTGGAATCAAATATAAGTGCCCTCAAGGGTGCATTTTCGTCTCCCTGTGGTGAAGGTATCTTATTTACTACAGCCTCCAGAACTTCATCTATATTCAAACCTGTCTTCGCAGAAACCAGAGGGGCGTCTTCCGCATCTATCCCTATGACATCCTCTATTTCCTGCTTTACTTCCTCCGGTCTGGAACTTGGAAGATCTATTTTATTTATAACCGGAACAATTTCCAGATCATGATCCATGGCCAAATAGCAATTTGCCAATGTCTGTGCCTGTATCCCCTGAGTCGCATCCACTACAAGAATAGCTCCTTCACAGGCTGCAAGGCTTCTTGAAACTTCATAGTTAAAATCCACATGACCCGGTGTATCTATAAGATTCAAAATATATTCTTCACCGTCAGATCTCTTATATATAAGTCTAACTGCCTGGGATTTTATCGTTATTCCCCGTTCTCTCTCCAATTCCATGTTGTCAAGCACCTGAGAGCTCATCTCTCTCTCAGTAAGAGTTCCCGTTTTCTCAATCAATCTATCTGCAAGTGTGGATTTACCGTGATCTATATGGGCAACTATAGAAAAATTTCTTATATGTTTCTGTCTTTCACTCTGCATACTATTTCCCCCAATATCAATGAAATTTCTCCACAATCAAGTCTTTTTTCGAATATAACGACTAGAATAAATTATATCATAATCACCCTATAGTTAAAAGAAGGTCATCTTCCAAAATAGCTCTCTATGTCTTCAAATACATTTTGAGTCATATCTATTACATAAGAAGCTCCAGAATATAATTTGCCGCCTACCACATCTATAATTTTTCTGGAACCCCTCCTGAAGTTACCACCTATGCCTCTGTCTATGTTAAGTGAATAATTTCCCACATCTACACTGAAATCAAAAGGTTCCCTGGTACAATTTATTCTAAAATCAGATCCATCCTTTATAAATTTAGGCAGTCCTGCAGTTATAATTGTAAATCCCAGAAAAATTATTATACTGCAAGCCACAAGAACAGCTGCAATAGATTTCCTGTTCATAAAAAAGTCACCCCCAGACAGGAATAAAATCCTTATTATAAGGATGGACCCTTTTATAAATTTTATACATATCTTTCAATTTAGAAAGGTATTTATATCATTCAAGCCCAATGCAGGTTGAAGAGCTATATTTATAGCATTTGCAATAACCTTCGAAATGGAATCCACCACCATGTCTACATCTTTGGGCGTAACCATTATATTTTCCCTGTAGGGCTCAAGAAGACCTTTTATCATTTGATGCTTCTCATTCTTGTCTATGGATTTCAACATTTCATAAAACTTTTCTCCTTTTTTCGTCTGCCTTATCATTTCGTCCAGAACCATGTCGATGGTGTCATTGGCCATGGTAGCGGCATCCACCACTGTAGGAACTCCTATGGCTATTACAGGTACTCCAAGCGTCTTTTCACTCAACTCCATTCTTCTATTGCCTACCCCGGAGCCCGGAGATATTCCTCTGTTTCCTATTTGAACCGTAGAATTTACCCTGTTCATTTTTCTCGATGCCAGTGAATCTATACAAATTATCAGATTTGGTTCCACTTTACTGACAACTCCCTGTATTATCTCACTGGTCTCAATACCGGTAATTCCAAGCACTCCCGGAGATATCACACATACAGGCCTTATTCTCTCGTCTATTTTATCAGGCAGCAGCTGCCTTAAATGTCTGGTGACCATAAGTTTTGAAATAACTTTGGGTCCCAGGGAATCAGGGGTTATATTCCAGTTTCCCATTCCCACCACCAGTGCCGTCATATCCTTATCCAAATCTATCATACCCGACAATACTTTTCCAACTACCCTGCTGACTTTATCCCTCATCTCACCATCATAATGGGTGAGCCTGGGCATATCCACAGTTATATAGGAGCCCTTGGGCTTCCCCATGATCTTTTCTCCAATATCCTCTATTATTTTCACATAGGTCACTTTTATACCATCTTCCAAAGTTTCCTCAACTTCAACTCCCGGAACCTCGCCCCCTCTTTCCCTGCAGCATTTCTCCCTGGTTTCTACTGCCAAGTCCGTCCTCACATCAAACATTTTAAATATCACTCCTTTATTTGCCAAGTTGTTCTCACAGTACATATTATTTGTCATTAACATTCACAATATACTCTTCACAATTGACAACTGACAACTCACAATGTACAATTGACAATGTACATTTATTTAAACTCCATAAAAACACAAGGAGGTGAAAACATGGCAAATATAAAATCTGCAAAAAAGAGAATAAAAGTTATTCAAACTAAAACATTGAGAAATAAGATGATAAAATCTTCACTGAAAACTACTGAAAAAAAGTTTTTGTCATCTATTGATAATGGAAATGCAGAAGAAGCTAAAGCCACTTTAAGGGAGGCTGTAAAAGCTTTGGATATGGCTGCATCAAAGGGTATAATTCACAAGAATAAAGCAGCAAGGGATAAATCCAAATTGACTTTGAAATTAAACGGATTGACTGCATAAATAAATAACCGGTGAGCACCGGTTATTTATTTATGCGACTGTATTTATCAAAAGAAGTTCCAATTCAGTTTTTCCATCTAAAGAAAGGCTTTTCATATTTTTTTCCGTATTCAGACAAAGTCCTATGGATCTTTTAAGCTGTCTTAAGGTAAATTTTTTACTCTGCTGAACCATTATACTGTATCCATATCCTGATTTGATTTTTAACAGTTTCATGATCTCGGGCTTCTTTTTCCCTCTTTCCAGCAATAATTTGATCTTAAAAAGCATGCTGAACTGTCTCTCTATCATGGACAAAATATAGTTTGTTTTAGCACCGCTGTCCACAAGTTCATTCAGCAGATAAAGCGCTCTTTTTAAATTTTTATTCGAGATGGCATTCACCACATCAAAAATATCCTCTTCACTGCCGCTTAAAAACATTTTCTGGATGTCTTCTCTCTTTATATCTCTGCCGCAGGTATAACAGCACAGCTTCTCCACTTCATTTTCTATTACACTGAGGTTGTTTCCTTCCATAAGATTGCAAAATATCCTGAGATCCATCTTTCTTATGTTCTTACCCCTAATCTGAAAAAACTTTTGAACTTTGTTTTCCAGTTGATATCCTTTTATTTTATCGGCTTTAACCACACATATATCTTTATCCAGGCTGTATATAATTCTGCCCGGTTTATCCCTTTTACTTTTAAATACACAGTAAAATATCAGAATGCATTGCTGCGGTACATTCTTCAAATAGCCCTTTATTTTTTTAAATTCACCGGAAAGTTTGCTCTTATAACCCC
This sequence comes from Clostridium lapidicellarium, assembly GCF_041224415.1. Taxonomy (NCBI): domain Bacteria; kingdom Bacillati; phylum Bacillota; class Clostridia; order Eubacteriales; family Clostridiaceae; genus Clostridium; species Clostridium lapidicellarium. Next base: position 88,744 of record NZ_JBGFFE010000004.1, read on the forward strand.
TTTCTTCTTCCATAAAAGAAGCTCTATACACAAGCACGACTTTCTTATCGCTCATAAAGGGAAGGGTTTCACAGGCATTTATCACGGCGTCGAAGTTTTCCAGTGAATTCCCATCAAATTTTACATAGTTCAAATCAATAAAATCGGGTTTCAATACCCTTTTAATCAACAGCCTTATGTTCTCCCTCATAAGGAATTCATCATTTCCGCAGAATAGATAGCAATTTTCTATATGACCATTTTTCAAGTTTTTATTAAAAGCAGCTATATCAATCACCTTTGTTCACTTCCACCCTAATTATTATTGGTAATCATCTGACTTTGAAGATCATATTAAACATTATAACATAGGAACTTCCCTTTTCCAGGGAATCTTTCATATTTGTCTTCTTATTACTCTTATCTAAAAAAAATTTAAATTTCCTGCTCCCAGAATCAAGTGTCATCTCCATGTTATTCCCGGAGTTACCACTTATCTTCAAATAGGAACCACCGCCTAAATCATAGGCGAAATTCTCAGGCGGATTAGTTATAACTTTATTTATGGGCTGCTGCTTCTCGATGTCCCATATCCACCTGGCATCCAAACAATCATAATTGCATATCATAATCTTGTTCAGACCCTTTTCAATAAGAGCAGCTTCTCCGCTGGCCGCATTTACAAAGGATATGCCGGTAAAAAATGCATATTCCTGAATTATTACAAACATCAAACATGCAGTAGGGATGTATTTGAATTTTCTATATCCTTTCCTGCACATTACAACAGATGTAAATAACAAAATAGCTATCAGCCCATCTCTATAACTCAAATACATCACTTCAGGGCACAACTTCAGTGCAATTATACCTGCACCATCCATCACAGTAAAGACAAAGCCGATGACTTTACACACATACTTGAACAGTATTTCACAGGAATACAGGCACAGTGCACCGTTCCCAAGCACAATTATTATTGAAAACAGTGGAATTAAAAACAGATTGCCTAAAATAAATCCACAGCTGAAATTCTGTATCGTAAAAGCTATATATGGAATTGAAAAAATCTGAGAGCTAAGAGTCAAGCTTATACTTGATGCCAGTTTTTCAGGTAGTCTATATAACTTCCTAAATATATTCTTATTATACAAAAGTATGCCTAAGGTTGCCAAAAAAGATAGATCAAATCCTATATCCACTATATAATAAGGTTTAAATACAATTAAAACAAGGGCCGACAAAGCCAGAGAAGATATGCTGTCGTATTCCCTAAAAAATACATTTGCCAATTTAAATATAACTATCATTATAAATGATCTCATGGTTGCCGCCGCCATACCTGTAAAAAATGCATAGAGCAGAGATACAACTATGGCTATTCTGAGACCGACCGTATATTCCAGCACCATATACACAAGAGCCATGTGAAAACCTGAAACACTCACGGCGTGAACTATACCCAGTTCCTGAAAATCTTTCATCTGATCCTTGTCTATATAAGATGTTTCTCCGTAGCATAGAGCCATGACAAGAGCCGCCCTCTCCTTTCCAATCATATTTTTAAATCTCTCATGAAGATTTTTCTTGAATTCATAAGAGCGGCATACCAAGTCACTTTTGCAGTACTTGTATCCCGTCATATAATAATGCCCGATAATTCCCTTTTCAACATCGAAATCTCTTTTAAATCTACCCTCTGCCTCTACCCTCTGTCCTTCTTCCAGACCCTTGGTTTTACCCTCCAGTATAATTTTTCTGCCTTTAAAATCTCCTATAAAATAATAGTTCTTAACACCCACAACTCTGATTTTTCCGGGGCTTTGAATATCTATGCCAAAATACATATAAAAGCTGAGTATTCCAAATAAAAAGAACATTACATTTATCATAAAAGCTTTAATTTCCAGCGTGAAAAATAATATTATAAGAAAAAAAGCAGCCATTATCGCTGCCGCTAAAATACTGTCTAAAAATAACAGGGCAAATAAACATCCCAGGTACAAGGATACAGAATAAAATACCAAAGGCCTTTTCATGGTCATAATGATACCTCCATACAATGCAGTTCGATATTATCATATTTGCCTAAAAATAACTTATTAATCATATTGATTTTTGTGGAATTTGATGTTTACACATAAAACAGTCCATATCAGCACGCATACAAAAAGTATCTCCCAATAGACCAAATTGAACATAATCAAGAACCTGCCCGCAATAAAAGTTACGGCCAATTGCAAAATAATATTTACAACCGTAATTATATTTGAAATCTTATTTTGAAAAAATTTTTTATTGGAAAAACTGTATACAAATATTGAGGCACAGAAATTCAAAATTGAAATGGAGGTCAAAAATGAAAACTTACTCTGCCACAGATCGGACACATACAAGGATATAAAAGACAAAACTCCCATGGAAAATCCTCCAAGCAAAATAAATCCCCAATTTTCTCCTATTATATCCCTGTCAATCGTAGATGGTATATAATCACCGTCCTCATCTTTATATTGATTCATGAGAGACAAAGCCGACAAAAACATGACAACACAGTTAAACCAAAGAGATTCCATTACAACATATCGGGAAGTATCAAAACCATATAAAAAAAGCATTGACAAAAATACTGCAAGTCCTGTACAGCAGCTTATAATATATACAATTATCTTTTTTATCATATTCATAATTTTTCTTGAATTCTCTATGGTCTTTAAAAATCCCATAAAATCCATATCCTTAACAAATATATCACATAATTTCTTTACTATTTTACTCTTGGTGTTGGTTATACCCACATTTGATATCTTAAGTGCAGGCAAGTCCGTAAGTTTCCATCCCGTTATAGCTGTTATATAACCATAACTTTTCAATGCCCTTATTATTTTAACTTTATGTTTGGAACTTATTCTGGAAAAGAAGATTATTTTTTCTCCAATACGATCAAACTCCTCATCCGTCATATTGTCCATTTCAACTCCGGAAATTGTCTGGTAAATTCTAGATGCAATGTTCATTTTCTTACCTACGGCCAGAGCTGTAAGCTTACTGTCATCCGTAATGATAACAGGTTTTATTGAAAGAGACAGTGCCTTTTTTACGGAATCCGATGCATTTTCCTTTAACATATTGTCGAAACCAATCAATCCCACAAAGATCAAATTGCTCTCGATATTTTCCTTTATACTTGGTTCATAATTAAAATTCCTATAGGCAAATGCCTCGACATACAAGCCTTCGTTGGACATGCTAATGTCGGCATTCCTTATAGATTCCATATCTTCTTCCGTTATTTCCATTTCCAAACCGTTCTTCAATATATGTGTACATCTGCTCAAAATAGAATCCGTAGCCCCTTTAACATGAGCTCTATACTTCTTGTCCATCTTATTTACAGTGGTAGTTATACGTCTTTCACTGTCAAACAAAATTTCAAATACCCTGCCGTATTTTTTATCCAGTTCCTTTTTATATACGCCGTTTCTAGCTCCAAACCTTATAAGAGAGGCTTCCACTAAATTTTTTACCCAGTTTTCCCCGTTTGTCTTCACAGATTTTACATCATTGCATAAAAGCCCTATATTTATCATTCTATACAGGCTTTCACCCATGCCGTCTCTCAAAGTTTCTCCATTTATATCCACGATGCCATTACTCCCATAGGCCTTTACTATTCTCATTTTGTTTTTGGAAAAAGCTCCTACCTTATCTGTACAAATTGCTGAAACTTTTGAAAACTTTTCCACACTCAGCAGATCCTTAAAAATCATATCCTCTTTTTTGAACTTTTTTAGCAAAATCACTCCCACAAGAGAAATTACAGCAATCATTACCTGGGGAATAATACTTAAAAATAAAACTGCCATTGTCTTTACAACACGGTAAATATTTATGCCGAATGTAAAATCCATAAGTATGCCGATTGCCAAAGCACAAATTACCGACAAAAGGCTAAAAGCATTCATAACCCTATTTATTCTCGAGCCAAAAAATTCCCTTTTTTCTTCACTTTCAAGCAAAAGTTTTATTATATTAGCCACCTGGGTATCCATACCAACTGCTGTAACTATTCCCGTACCATCACCATCTGCTATATAGGAAGATTTGAAAAGCATATTTTTCATATCAGAAAGTGATGGTTCCCGATCATCTATTTTGAATTCATATTTTTCAACTAAAAAATTTTCTCCTGTAACAGAACACTCATTTACTTTCAAATCATTGCTTTCAACAATTCTCATATCCGCAGGTACACCTTCACCCCTGCCAATTATAACTATATCTCCTACTACAAGTTCTCCAGAAGGTATTCTCATAGTCCGCCCGTCTCTTATTACTCTCGCCGCCCCTGAATTCAATTTTTGCAGTTCCCTTATACCTTTTTCTCTTTTATACTGCTCCAAGACTGTAAAAAATATATTTAAAAAGATGATAGCCAAAGATATAATCCCATAGTTTCCAATACCTGAATATATAAACAAAACTGTACAAAATATCAGCAACAATACCCATATTTCCTTAAGCTGCTTAAGTATAAGGTAAAATAAGCTCTTGGTTTCCGGCATGATGATTTCATTTTTTCCGTATTTTTCTCTAAGAGGCTTTATCTGCTCTTCATCCAGTCCATAATATGTATCACTGTTTAGTTCTTTAACTACTTCACTCCACGGATATTTGTACCATTCAATCATATATCTATAAACCCTCCTATCAAACAATTGCAGGTTTGAAGCTTGATTTAATACTGAATAGACAAGTGCAGCTTTAAATAAAAAACATTACGTACATAAATATCGTATTTATAAAAATTAACTTTATACATTCCCTTTCTGACAATAGTAATTATCTATAAATGAGTTATTGGGTCCATTAATTTTCTTTTTATGGAAACTAAAATTTTCTTTAACTCCTGTAACATATCTGCTAAACGGAATAAATCCAACGATGTAAAAAATACAGGAAGTTACGAACACCGTCAGTATCAGAAGAATCAGAGGCGAATAAAAATATTTTGTCTGATGTATGCTGTTGGCAAAATGCTGGAGCACCACTATGTGAAATAAATAAGATGGGAAGGAATACCTGGCTATAAATTTAAAGAAGCCGCAAAGTAATTTCTTCTTTACAATATATAATGAAAGCACATAAAATGACATCATACACAGAATACCATTTGCTACATCAATTTCACAATTGAATTTATCATATATGAAAAAATTGTCTCCAAATAAATTTATGCTTCTGCAATACACTGTCCCTGCAACAAACATATACAGTGCAATAATTACCTTTCCGTATTTCAGAGCCATATTCTTGAACTTTCTATAACCAAGTATTGCATAAACACCTATTACAAAATATAAAAACCAGGCTGCAGGGGATACGTTTATAAATTTCTGCTGAAGTTCTGTAGGATTCCCAAATATGAGCTTGCCCAAAAAGCTGCAAATATCATCGTTGTTTTCAAGTACAAATATATAGGCAGCACTGTACAATAAAAGAAAATTTCTCTTGAATGCATGGGATTTTTTGCGCACTACCCTTGTGATAAAAATTATTGCCGGAAAATAAGCATAAATTCTAATAGCCATACCCATATACCAGAGGTGATATGCTGCATTTCCCGTAACAATTTGTCCAAAAATATTTTTTAATTTTCCCCAATCCTTTAGCAGGTATATGTCCAATATAGAAAAAATTATATACGGTATGAGTAAGAATTTCACCTTTTTTATATAAAATGATTTCCAATGAAATTTATCGATATAGGTGTATATAAGTGTCATGCCCATCAATACCAAAAATATTTTAACTGCAGGTTGTGCAATTATATAAATAGCTCTTGATAAAACCATACTGCCGTATGATATGCCTTTCGAATAGGAATACCCTCCTATTGTATGTTGAACTACAACCATGAGAAATGCAATACCCCTCAATACATCAAGTTCTACAAGTCTTTTCTTCATCTGCAATACCTCACTTATAACAAATAAAAGAGTGTTGCAATACTACTTAAAACAGTAATGCAGCACTCTTCTTCAATTTTAATAAAATGCTTGTTTTATATATGTTAATCTTTTTATTTCATTCTGTCAATATTTACTGTCCCAGTTCAAATACAATTTTTATTTCTATGATTTAAAGGAAATGTAAAACAAAATATTTAATACTTCATTAGATAAATACAATGTTAAAGGAAAGGTGATATTATGAAGTTTATAATTTTTAAACATGACAGAGGCGAAAAAAAGCTTGGAATGTACAGTAAAAGCATGGAAAATATAATTGATCTCGGCAGTATAAAGCTCAAGGGTCAGTATAAAAACATGAAGGATCTTATAGAAAACCTGAAGGATGAAGATATTGAAAAATTAAAATATATATACAATGATTCAGATTACCCCAAAAACAGTGTATATGACAAATCCAATGTCACAATAGCCGCACCTATAGGAAAAACGGAAAGCGATGTAATATGTCTGGGCCTCAATTATATAGACCATGTAAAAGAAACTGCCAAAAGTTTTAAAGATGATTCTATAGATATTCCTGAACATCCTGTATATTTTTCAAAGAGGGCTGTTAGTCCAATAGGTCCGGGAGATTTTATAGACAGTCATTCAGATATTACCAATCAATTGGATTATGAAGTTGAGTTGGCGGTAATAATAGGGAAAGAAGGAACTAACATACCGAAAGAAAGGGCTGAGAACCATATATTTGGATATACTATTATGAATGATATAAGTGCAAGAGATATTCAACAAAAACATGTCCAGTGGTATAGAGGAAAGAGCCTTGATACATTTACTTCATTTGGACCATGTGTAGTCTACAAGGACGAAATCAAATTTCCTGTAGAATTGAATCTTTGCAGCAGAGTAAATGGAGAGCTTAGGCAGAATTCCAATACAAGGAATTTCATATTTGACATTCCCACTATAATAAATGAGCTGTCCTCAGGAATGACATTGAGGCCGGGAGATATCATAGCAACTGGGACCCCATCAGGGGTTGGCATGGGATTCAATCCTTCAAGATTCCTAAAAAAAGGCGATATTGTAGAGTGTGAGGTTGAAAATATAGGTATCCTTAGAAACAAAGTTATTTAAAACATTATCCCCGGGCAACTTTTGCCGGATACCAGCTCGCAAACCACTTTGTAAAAATACCCATGATCACAGGTGCAATTGAATTTACAAGACCGGTATAGCTGGATAAGGTACTTTCCATTAAGAAATAAGTAAAAAGGGCAATTATTAAAAAAAGCACACCCCAAGCTGCAGTCAAAATCCTGTTTGTCTTCAAAAAAAGCGGGTTTTGAAAGTCATCCTCCCCATTGTAATCATTACATGAATAATATGCAGTAAGGGGTATTCTGCCCCCACAGGACAATATCCACATAAGCCCAAATACAATATATGAAAGACAGAGCAGAGGTATTGAACTCACCCCGAGCACTGCCAGAATACTCAAAATGCACACCAATGGTATACTCATTTTATCGTAAATTGTAAGTTTAAACTTATATGACAAAAGAGGTATAACAGAACAAAAGACAATTCCTGCAGCACCTCCCCAAACCTCGTTTATAGGAATTACCACCCAAAATACTATCCACTGAAACAGAATCAGGGCCATATTTGTTTTATTTTCCACAGGTCTCCTTTCAGCCGTTTTCCTTTTTGTCCCAAAATAGGCATCCATTTTAAGCATCGTGTTGAAATCACCCAGCACCCTGTACTGCTTTTTCATCAGAGCCTCCGCCCCATTGACCCTTCCCTCCGAAATCTTTTCCCAAAGTTCAAAAGTCGTCTCAATTCTGGTTGTATATGGAGCAAAATTCTCAATATTGACAGTACATTTCTGCTTTCCCAGACAAAGTTGATAAGTTTTATCGATATCCGTAAAATATATTTCAACTAGAATATCTTTCGTGTAGCTTTCAGGATTGTATACAGCCGCCATCTGTTTTATAAAATTATAAGCTCTGTCCTGCGGCAGTTTTCCCTGTGAAGAATCCCCTTCTGAAATATTCCAGCTGGCATTTGCCATTTCCACAAAAACATCAGGAGGATACAGCAATTCACTAAGTTTATTCCGCGTGTTACTGTCAATGACACCACTGCCTGCAAATTCCCTACCTGCCTGTTTTACATAAGACAGATACTCTGAAATTTTTCCTTCAAGCTGCGGGACATGAAGTAATTCTCCCTCAGGGCAAATTATTTTTGACAGTTTGCCGCCAAACAGTATCTCAAACTGTTTAAAAAGAGCATCATAGTTATTCTTAACACTGTAAAATCCGCAGGTAGAAATGAGAATATATTTTTGATCTGACAGGTCATACCGGGGCGGGTGCCCACTGGTTCCATCTTTTTTCAGATCCATGTATGGAAGATTAGTGGGAAGCATACGATCAAGAAAAGCCTTGATTTTTGACGGCATTCCAAAATAGTAAAGCGGAAAACTCCAGATGACAATATCTGATACCACATACTTTTCTATGAGTTGTTCCATATCATCTTTTATTATGCATTTACCCGGAGTTTTGGTCCAGCAGTTAAAACATCCCCTGCAGTGTTCTATATTTTTTTTGTCGATATTCACTATATCCACATTGCAATTTTTGACTTTCTCAAGCCCATCCAAAAAAGCTCTAGTTATCCTTAGTGTATTGCTTTTTTCTCCTTTTGGGCTGCCATTGAGCACAAGAACATTCATGTTATTATAACCTCCAATTTAGACAATGCACAGTTTTTCACATTGCCAATTTCAGCCTAACTGTGCTCCTAATTATACAAAACCAGACGCATGATTGCACTATAAATTTTAAAAAATTAACCGTAATTAACTATTATTTAACATTAATCGACTTTTCTAATTGAATCATAAACGGTACCTAGTTCCCTATAAGCAGGTCCAAAATATTCCATCCGCTTGAGGACTGAGCCTTATACAGCTCTGTATATCCGCATCTCCTGCAGGTTATTGTGACAAATCTCTTATTCTGCACATCAAATATCTTTGCAAAATTTCCTCCTGTTGCTTGAAATTGATCGGACTCATATTCCCTTCCGCCACATTTTGGGCAGACATATTGTATCTTTTCCATATTAATCCTCCTATATATTTGAATTTATTTCCTTATATCTTTTTTCTGCCGCCTCAATGGCCTGAACACCTGCTTTGCACATTACATTTATACCCTTGACAATAGTTACAATTATGAACGCTTCCACCAATTCCTCCATAGTTAATCCAGATTCTATGGCAGCAACAGCATGTGCCTTTGCACCGCTTACCTCATTATCCAAGCTGTCCAGTATAGTAAAAATCAACTCCTGTGTTTTTTTAGACAGGTGTCCCTCTTGAACAGATTCACGCATCACCAAATATCCCTTTAATCCATCCGGTGAATATTTAGAAAATATCTCAGCAAAAGGCGGGTTCCACTTCAACTCATTTTTGTAATACTCAAGTATATTTTCCATTATATCAGCTCACTTTCGATTAATTATATTGTCATTATACTATTATAACAAGCCAATGTACAAGTTTTGTAAAATAACAATTTCTCAATCAAATTAAAAAGGCGATCCACCATACCGCCTAAGACAAGCGTATGATTTCTCGCCATTTTAATACTAAACAGTCATCTTTTTCTTATCTTCAATTTGCTGTAATACACTGTGTTTTCTTCCATAGATAAAATATACAATAAGTCCTATAGACAACCAGACTATAAACCCAATCCAGGTTACAGCCCTCATGGATACCAAGAGTGCTATACAACATATTATAGTTATTATAGGTGTAAACGGAACTCCAGGGCATTTAAACTTTCTTTCAAAATTCGGCATGGTCTTCCTAAGATATATAACCCCTGCAGATACAACCATAAAACTCATCAAAGTTCCAATACTTACAAATTCAACTATAACACTAAGCGGCAAAAATCCCGCTATTGTCGAAGCTATTACCCCTGCAACTACAGTAGCTATATATGGAGTCTTGTGCTTGCTGTGTATTTTGCAAAATGCCTTAGGGAGAAGTCCGTCTCTCGACATCGCCATAAAAACTCTCACCTGTCCATATAAAACCGCTATCATAGTAGAAATCATTCCCAAAATGGCACCTACACCTACAAGGGCAGAACCCCACCTTATACCCAATCTGAATAAAGCTTCAGGTACCGCATTATCAGAAACGATTTCCTTATATGGGACAATTCCCGTAAGCACTGTCGCCACTGATACATAGAGGATACACACTACTATAAGACACATTATTATGCCCCTTGATACATCTCTTTTGGGATCAGCGGCCTCCTCAGCTGAAGTGGAGATAGCATCAAATCCCAGAAATGAAAAGAATACAGTTCCGGCTCCCGTAAAAACTCCATGCCATCCATTGGGAATAAACGGGTGATAATTCGATGTATCTATATGTGATACGCCTAAAAATATAAAGAGTAAAATCACGGATATCTTTATTACAACAATCATATTATTTACTCTTGAGCTCTCCTTCATTCCGGTATAGAGCAGCGCCGTCAAAAGCATTATTATTGCAATAGCAGGTAAATCCACAATTCCACCATTCCATGGAGACGTGGAAATAGCCTTGGGAAGTGAAACACCTGCAGATTGTAATATACCCCTCAATGTTCCCGACCATCCGGACGCCACCGCACTCGCCGCTACAATATATTCCGCTGTCAAACACCATCCTATGATCACAGCTGTGAATTCCCCAAAAGCTATATATGCATATGAATATGTACTCCCTGCTACCGGAAACATTGTGGATAATTCACAATAACACAAACCGCATAAACAAGCTACTATTCCTGCAAATATAAACGACAGTATTATAGCTGGTCCTGCCATATGAGCCCCTTCACCAGTAGCAACAAATATTCCCACACCAACAACGGCTCCGATTCCAAGGGCCGCTATATCCTTTGCCCTTAGATTTTTACTCAAACCCGTTTTTTGAATGCTCTCCTTAACTTGATTCAATGACTTTTTTCTAAAAAGATTCATAATACCCCCTAAAATGTTCTTTTTGATTTTTGATATTGCAAAATCCATTATACAACATTATTTTACTTTTTTCTACATTTCAGCTATTTCAACAGTTCAGCATAAATATATACACTGACAAAAAAGGCAAAAGGGCTGCCTGCATAATGTCCAGCATCCCCATCATTTCAACTACATATTCTATGCTTTTAGGAGCATTGAAAGTTCACGCTAATCATTTTCTTTATATTCCAGCAAATCCCCCGGCTGGCATTTGAGTTCCCTACAAATTGCCTCCAACGTTGAAAATCTCACTGCCCTAGCTTTGTTGTTTTTCAATAAGGTAGAGATATATAAGCTACTAATAGATACAATATGGGAGTAGAAATACTTTAAGAACAGTTTTATAAACGCTCTATCTTTTACTTAATCTAGAAATCATTTCGAAACCAACGACGAACCGAAATTTTTCAAGACCATGGGTAGATCTTCCCTTTCATATGCCGGTTCATTTCGCAAACCAGTAACGACAGGCACCTCTTTAACATCAAATTCCAGCACCTCAAATATGTGTTTCGTGTAATCAATATACGGTCTAAACAGTCCGGCATCAGGATTACCTTGGTTAAACGAAAGAATCAGCCTTTGTTTCACAGTATTTTCTTTGAAAAATGGAGAAAACCGTGGAGAAAATCTCGCAAACAGCCTGTCTGTGAATATCTTACCCTGGGCACTCATCTGTCCCATGTAAATCGGCGAGCCTAAAACGATGGCATCGGTATGCTCAATGGCGTCATAAATTTCCTGCATGTCGTCATTGATAACACAACCCTGATCGCCTTTGTGGCAGGCCCAACAGCCCCGGCATGGTTTGATATCAAGATCACTAAAACTAAATGATCTGATTTCCGCTCCCTGTTCCCTGGCACCTTCAAGTATTTTGTTTACAATAAAGGCGGTATTTCCTTCTTTACGCTGACTTGCAATAATTCCAATGATATTCATTCTTTTTCCTCCTTATTATCCTGGGGCCATTTTGATTGAAATAATTTTGTGTCTTAAGACCCATAGATACCCTATCGCATTTTTGAGTCTTTGTCAACAAAATGTTAGTAATAAAAATGCAGCCCACTCTCAATAGAATTGGCTGCCTATAGCTTATCACAATAACCAGACGTAATATCTACACCTAATTTTTTTATCTCTGCATCCAAATGTCTATTATACTTTTCCACAAAATTAAGCATACTGTCATATTGTTCCTCGGTTATCTGCTCAAACACAACCCTATCCCGCTCTTGAAACTCCTTGTGCAGTTTCTCATGGACTTTGTTAATTGTTTTTCCCTGTTTAGTAAGCCTGAAATATATTTCTTTCTTGTTATCCGGCTTCTGGTAGCTTTCGACAAGACCCTTTTCTATAAGCTTCTTAGTTAATTTACTTACGGCGCTTCTTGTTATATAAAAGGCTTTCGCAAGTTTTGTCACATTGGAATCTGCATTTTTTTCAATATATTCCATGCAATGTACTTCAGAGGGCTTGTAATCCTTGAGGCTGGCTTTCATTTTAAAGCCATCAAGCCAAATTCTCTTGTTAAATATGTCCCAAAAACCCATTAGGACTTGTTCTTCTTTGTTCATGGCTCATCCTCCCATCTGCCGGTATATTAATAATATTATATTAAATTTTTGTTTCTATTTCAACAATATCAAAATAATTATTTTAGAAATTGCTCTATATATCAAAAAAGAGAATCATCAAAAGAACGCCTGTAAAGAGGCGTTCTTAACACACACTTTTACAACGTAATTTTTAAAAACACAGAATCAAATCACTGTTTTAAGGCATTTTTCAATTCTCCAATAAATGCTTTCACACTATTCAGCATATCCTCCTTATCTTTTCCCTCCGCTATTTTGTCAATCAACGCACTGCCCACAATTATACCTTCGCAGTAAGGTTTGAATTTTTCAGCCATGGCTGCAGATGATATTCCAAATCCAAGCGCCTTGGGTATGTCAGTGTAGCTTGAAACAATTTTCATATATTCTTTTATATCAGTGTTTATGGAGTTTCTCGCACCTGTAACTCCGTTTACGGAAACACAGTACACAAATCCCCTGGCACCCCTTACTATTTTTTCTATTCTCTCCTTGGACGTAGGTGCCACAAGAGGAATAAGGTACACTCCATACTTACCTCCCATTGTTATGATATCTTTTCTCTCCTCTATGGGAAGATCCGGTATTATGAGTCCATCTATGCCGCAGCTGCTGCATTCTTTTATGAACTTCTCCATTCCATACTTGAATATGGAACTGTAGTAGACCAGATACACGAGAGGCACCTGTGTTTTTTCCCTTATGTTTTTCACTGTGTCCATTATCTTGAATATCTTCACTCCATTTTTAAGTGCCCTGTTTGAAGATGCCTGTATTGTAACACCATCTGCCAGAGGATCCGAATAGGGTATACCCAATTCTATTATATCCGCTCCTGAATTTTCCATTGCAAGTACAATTTTCACAGTAGTTTCCAAATCCGGATCACCTGCCGTTATAAAAGGTATGAGTGCCTTTTCATTTTTTTCCTTCAACTGGCTGAATTTCAAATCTATCCTGTTCATTATAATTCCACCCCCATTATAGCTGCCATGGTATTCATGTCCTTGTCTCCTCTTCCTGATAAATTTATGATAATTATCTTGTCCTTGTCAAGTTTTGGGGCAAGCTTTATGGCATAGGCCACTGCATGTGCACTTTCAAGGGCGGGAATTATCCCCTCCACTCTTGAAAGATAGGCAAATGCTTCCACTGCCTCCCTGTCCGTGGCAGATTTATAAACTGCCCTCTTTACATCATTGTAATATGCATGCTCCGGACCCACTCCAGGATAATCAAGACCTGCCGATATGGAATAGGCAGGAAGTATCTGTCCATCTTCATCCTGGAGCACATAGGTCATCATTCCGTGGATCACACCTACGGAGCCCTTTTCTATGGTTGCCGCATGCTTGTCTGTGTCTAGTCCCTTTCCCGCTGCTTCCACCCCTATGAGTTTAACGGATTTATCTTCCACAAAAGGATAAAAAATACCCATAGAATTACTTCCGCCGCCTACACAGGCTATAATATAATCAGGTAGTTTTCCTTCTTTCTCCAGAATCTGTCTTCTGGCCTCGTCCCCTATAACTCTCTGGAAGTCCCTCACCATGGTAGGATATGGGTGAGGTCCCATTACGGATCCTATTACATAAAAAGTATCTTCTATATTTGAGACCCAGTTTCTCATGGCCTCATTTACTGCATCCTTCAGCGTCCCAGTTCCAGCAGTAACAGAGGTCACTTCTGCCCCCAATATCTTCATCTTAAACACATTAAGGGCCTGTCTTTTTATGTCCTTTTCACCCATGAATATCTCACACTTCATTCCAAACAGGGCAGCTACAGTTGCAGTTGCAACTCCATGCTGTCCCGCGCCCGTTTCAGCTATAACTTTCTTTTTCCCCATTCTTCTGGCAAGAAGTACCTGGCCCAGGGCGTTGTTTATCTTATGTGCCCCGGTGTGGTTTAAATCCTCCCTCTTGAGGTATACCTTGGCTCCTCCCAGGTTTTCCGTCATATTTTTGGCAAAATACAATGGATTCTCTCTTCCAACATATTCTTTAAGATAATATTTGTATTCATCTATGAACTTTTTATCTTTTATGGCCTCGTTGAATTCCCTTTCCAACTCTGTGATTGCATTCATCACGGTCTCAGGAACGTATTGGCCGCCGAATTTTCCAAATCTTCCTTCCATTATATACTCCTCACTTTCCCTATGAAATCTTTTATTTTTTTAAAACTTTTCATACCATTTTCCTCTACACCGCCGGACACATCTACCACCTGCGGTCTAACAATTTTTATGGCCTGAACAATATTCCCTGAATTAAGCCCTCCTGCCAGAACCAATTTTTTGTCTATATGAATATCCTTCAATACATTCCAGTTGAAACTCATTCCGGTACCGCCTCTTTTGCCTTTTACACTGCTGTCCAGCAGCAAGGCTTCAATTCCCAGCTTACATGTACTGTGTATTTTTTGCACAATATCCTCACTGTACCCCTGATTTACATCTATATGAACTGCCTTCCATATATTAAAAGCTTTCAAACAATTCAGATATTTTTCATTTTCGTCTCCATGGAGCTGAATTACATCCAATTTCAAATATCGGGCTGCATCAATTACCTCATCCACATCATTGTTTTTGAAGACTCCCACTTTTCCGACACTGATGTCTAATTTTTTTATAAGCTCTTCTGCTTCACTTACAGTTACTTTTCTTTTGCTGTTACAGAATATAAATCCTGCATAGTCCGGCATCAGTTCATTTAAAATTTCTATATCAGCGCTTCTCCTTATCCCGCATATTTTCACCAGAGTCACAGGCTGCACCCCCCATACTTGTTCAAATGCTGCCACTTTATTATAAAGTTCAAAGAACAAACTTTAACAATTTACAATTCACAATTAATGAGGATTTTCAGCTAAGACTGAAAATCTACCAAATTTAATATTTTATATTTGAATTTTAATATTTAAAACTTGATATTCTTATATTACCTACAAATTCATGGAGTCTGGATACATTATTTACGTTTCTCATAAAGGTCTCGCCTATAAGCACTGCATCTGCTCCAACACTTTCCAGATATCTTACATCTTCCTCGTTTTTTATCCCGCTTTCAGATACCACGGTAATACCTGAAGGTATTTTTTTTATAAGTTTTTCTGTGTTTTTTAAATTCTCCGAAAAATTCTCTAGATTTCTATTGTTTATACCTATGATATTACATTCCGTCTGCAGTGCAGTTTCAAGTTCCCTCTCGTCGTGAACCTCCACCAGACATTGAAGCCCAGTTTTTTCCGCCAGCTTGTAATACTCTTTCAATCTATCTTTTAAAATTGCAGTTATAAGCAACAGGGCATCTGCTCCAAGAGCCTTCGACTGATATATCTGATATGGATCAATTATAAAATCCTTCCTCAGTACAGGTTTTGAATTTACTTTTTTAACTTCACCTATATATCTATCATTTCCTTGGAAAAAATTTTCTTCTGTAAGTACGGAAACTGCATCTATATCCAATTTTTCATATATTCTTGCTATTTTCACTGCATCAAAATCTTTTAGTATCACTCCCCTTGAAGGAGAAGCTTTTTTTATCTCGGCAATAATGGATATCCCTCTTTTGTCCAGTGCTCTTTTGAAATCCCTCTTTGTCGAATCATTAAAGTTTTTAACAAGTTTTGCTGCGGGTACAATTTGTTTTTCCCGTCTGATCTTGGGTATTTTTTTTGCAATTATATCTTCAAGTATCACTTTATTTATCACCTCCTTACAATATCCTGTAATTCACAAGTTCCTGCAGCTTTTCATAGGCCTTTTTTGAATCTATAATTTCTCCTGCCATATCTATTCCCTCTGCTATACTCCCGGAAGCTTTCCCAATATAAAGTGCCGCTCCACTGTTCAAAAGCACAATATCCCTTTTGGGACCTTTACCGCCTTTTAAAATTTCAACTATGGACTTGGCATTTTCAAAAGCTGTGCCGCCTGCTATGTCATCCATGCTGGAGACCTTGATATCAAAATCTTCCGGATTTATAGTATAATCTTTTATATTACCATCTTTAAGCTCACTTGCATAAGTCCTAGATGTAGTGCTTATCTCGTCGAGGCCGTCCTCTCCGTGAACCACCAGAGCTCTTTCACATCCCAGATTCATAAGCACTTCAGCCGTCAGATGAGTCAAGTCTTTATCATATACTCCAAGCACCTGTCCTTTTACAAAGGCAGGATTCGTAAGCGGCCCCAGAAGGTTGAACACAGTTCTTGTCCCCAATTCTTTTCTTGGACCTGCCACATTTTTCATGGCACTGTGATACTTTTGGGCAAAGAGAAATGCCATACCATTTTCATCTATACTTCTTCTGGCATCCTCCGGATTTAAATTTATATCAAATCCAAGCTTTTCAAGTACATCTGCACTCCCGCTTTTACTGGACACTGCCCTGTTACCGTGCTTTGCCACCTTCACTCCTGCAGCAGCCGCAACTATTGCAGCTGCAGTTGATATATTGAAGGTCTTTCCACCATCACCGCCGGTTCCACAGGTGTCGATGACATAATCAGAATCAAGCTTTAAGGTCAGGGCATTGTCCCTCATCGCCCTGGCAAAGCCTGTTATCTCCTTAGAAGTTTCTCCTTTCATTCTGAGAGCTATCAAAAATCCTCCTATTTGAGAATCAGTTGCCCTTCCATGCATGATCTCATTCATGGAAGCATAAGCTTCTTTTTCTCCCAGATCATTTCCACCTATAACATCCTCAATTATTTCCTGCAGCATTGCAAATCCCCTCCACAAAATTTTTGATAATTGTCTTCCCATTTTCCGTAAGAATGGACTCAGGATGAAATTGAAGTCCATAGACTCTATACTTTTTATGTTTTACAGCCATTATTTCCCCGTCATCAAGGCTTTCGCCAATTACAGCAAGCTCCTCGGGAAGACTTTTTCTCTCTAAAACAAGAGAGTGATATCTCATCACATCTATGGAATCTTTCAAATGTTCAAATATTTCACTCTGTTCTAAAGCCACTTGGGATGTTTTCCCGTGCATTATATTCCCCGCTCTCACCACTCTGCCCCCATAGGCACAGCCTATGGCCTGATGTCCAAGGCATATTCCCAGAATCGGTATCCGAGCTCCAAATTTCCTGACTACATCTATACATATACCTGCATTTTCAGGTATTCCAGGTCCTGGAGAAAGTATTATCCCATCCGGATTCAGCACATCTATTTCCCTCAAAGATATCTGATCATTTCTCACCACCTTTACATTTTCATAGATTTCTCCAACATACTGGTAGAGATTGTAGGTAAAAGAATCATAATTATCTATCAAAAGTATCATTATATCACCTCTATCATGGCCCTGGCCTTGTTAAGTGTTTCCCTATATTCATTTTCAGCAACGGAATCATAGACAATACCTGCCCCTGATTGAACATAGGCATACCCGTCTTTAAAAAGTATGGTCCTTATTGCAATACAGGTATCCATGTTTCCATTGAAGGAAAAATACCCTACAGCTCCCGAATATATTCCCCTTTTGCTGTCCTCCAGTTCGTCAATTATTTCCATTGCCCTTATCTTTGGAGCTCCGGATACAGTTCCCACCGGAAGGCAGGATATCAATGCATCTATATATCCCAAATTTTTCTTCAGCCTGCCTGACACCTTTGAAACTATGTGCATTACATGGGAACAAAAGCCTACGTCCATAAATTTATCCAGATTTATACTACCAAATTCACTTATCTTTCCTATATCGTTTCTTCCCAGATCCACCAGCATGACATGTTCTGCTCTCTCTTTTTCATCACTTAAAAGTTCCTGCCTGAGTTTTATATCCTCCTTTACATTTTTACCCCTTGGTCTTGTGCCCGCTATGGGATTGGTGGTCACTCTTCCGTTTTTCACAGATACAAGACTTTCAGGTGACGACCCTGCTATCTTAAATTCTCCAAAATCAATATAGAACAGATAAGGGGATGGATTTTCAGATCTGAGCCTTCTATACACGTCAAAGGGATCGGAAATACTCTTTGACTTCAGCCTCTGGGACAAAACCACCTGGAATATGTCGCCTGCCTTTATATATTCTCTGGCCTTTTCCACCATTTTGCAGTATCTTTCTTCCGTAACATTGGAAGTAACATGTTTTGCCGCATTTTTTCCCTCAAGTTCATGAAATGAATTTCCCCTGCCTACCATATTTTTTAACTGTTCCAGCTGAAATTCTACCTCATGATAAGTCACACTATCCCCTTTCATAAAATTGTAAATGAAATAAATTTCATGTTTGAAATGATCATAGCAGATAAACTTTTTATAAAACATCACATAGGATTCCGGAGTCTGAATATCATCTTTATTTTCATCAGGCAGCTTCTCGTATTGCCTTGCAATATCATATCCCACATACCCTACTGCCCCTCCTGTAAACGGAATGGAAAGGCCTAAAGTCTCATAGGGAACATTCAAATATTTTCTAATATAATCAAGTACTTTTCCTTTCACTTTCTCTAATGAACCTTTTTTTTCCACACATATGTCGTTTCCACAACTTCTCACTTTCATATATGGATCCACACCTATAAAAGAATACCTGCCTATCTCATTTTCAGAATGTATGCTCTCAAGCAGAAATTTATTTTTTCCGGCTAAACTGTAATAAATACTTATAGGAGTCGTCTCATCCCCGCTGCTTTTCATGAACAGCGGAAAATTCTTCTTCAAGTTTTTATAACTGCAAAACTCCCCTTCAGACAAATTTATCATTTTACCACCTTTCTCCAAATAAATTGATATTAAATGCAAAAAGGCCATTTCATCCACAAACTGGGACGAAATGACCGCGGTGCCACCCATTATTAATTTGAAAAATAGATTTTGATAAACAAAAAAAGCATTCCATCCAAAAGGACGAAATGCAAAATTTCGCTGTACCACCTATTTACAAACTATCTCATTCAGGTACGGATTTTACTCGATACCCTGTCTTTTTAACGGTAGACTACCGTCTCCTGCTACTATCATTTCGCAGGGCACCTCGAAGACCCATTCAATACAGGCTACAGCACCCGGCTCTCACTGCCCCGGACTCGCTTAAACTAAATTCCTCTATCTACTCTTTCCTCTCATAAGTTTTAGAAATTGAATTATTTTATATAATATACCACTTTCTCAAAATTGTCAATATGATTTTTACGTTTATTGACAATTTTATTTTAAATGTGTTAGTATTTAATAAATTAAATATTGAATTCTTATCAAGAGAGGCAGAGGGACTGGCCCTATGACGCCCGGCAACCTGATTATTTCAAAGGTGCCAATTCCAACAGGTTATATAATTTACCTGAAAGATGAGAAAATTATAAAATGACTTTCTTGTAAATTATAAAACAGGAAAGTTTTTTATTTTGTCAAAGTCTTAAGATATAAATATAAAGTCTTTTTCCCAAAACGGTTAAAAGATAAAATCCTATATTCATCAATAAGGAGGGTACTATGAAAGTAACAATTAATGGAAAAGGCAAGGACATAAAGAAAGGGGTGACTGTAACAGAAGTTTTAAAAACAGAAAATGTAAAAATGCCGGATATGGTTTCCGTACAGTTAAACGATGAATTTGTGGACAGAAACAATTTCAGCAGTACTGTTTTAAAAGAAAATGACAAGATTGATTTTTTATACTTCATGGGAGGTGGAAACATTGGATTTTAGCGAAGATCAGATAGAAAGATATTCAAGACATATAATTCTGTCTGAGGTAGGTGTAGAAGGCCAGGAAAAACTTTTGAACTCAAAAATTCTCATAATAGGTACAGGAGGTTTGGGAGCGCCGGCTGCAATGTATCTTGCCGCTGCAGGAGTGGGGACTTTGGGTCTCGTAGATGGAGACGTAGTTGATCTTTCAAATCTTCAAAGGCAGATAATACACCAGACAAAAGACGTTGGAAAACCCAAGGTTCAATCCGGAAAGGAAACCATAAACAAATTGAATCCGGATGTAAATGTAATAACTTATAATGAGCTTGTAAATTCAAACAATATACTGGATATAATAAAAGATCAGGACTATGATTTCATAATAGATGGTACAGATAATTTTCCAGCCAAATTTTTAATAAATGATGCCTGTGTATTTTCCAAGAAACCATTTTCCCACGGGGGAATAATAAGATTTCAAGGACAGCTCACCACTTACATACCTGATAATGGCACTCCATGCTACAGATGTATTTTTCAATCGCCGCCTCCAGCAAATGTCGTCCCAAGCTGCAGGGAAGCAGGTGTTCTGGGCGTAATGGGTGGAATTATAGGAACACTTCAGGCAACAGAGGCTCTCAAGTACATACTCAAAATTGGAAGCAATCTTGCCGGATACCTTTTAACTTACGATGCGATTAAAATGGAGTTTAGAAAAATAAAGGTATCTAAAAACAAAAGCTGTAAAGTATGCGGTGATCACCCCACGATAAAAAAATTGATAGACTATAAGCAGGCTGCTTGTGATCTTAAAACAGAGAAATCGAGCAAGTGACGGTTATGATATATATAGACAAACTACAGTATAAAAAAATTTTAGAGCAGGCCAGAAATGAATTTCCAGATGAATGCTGTGGTTATCTTGCAGGATTAAACCACGGCGAAGATATTCTCATAAAAAAAATATATGTTTTGACGAATAAGGATCACAGCAGTAAGCATTTTTCCATGGATCCCGCCGAACAGTTCAAAGCTGTAAAACTTATGAGAACTGCAAAGCTCAGTATGATTGGAAATTATCATTCCCACCCGTATTCACCTTCCAGACCATCCAAAGAAGATAAAAGGCTCGCTTTTGATGATAAAATATTATATGGAATTTTATCTCTTGAAAAAGAAAAGCCGGTATTTAACTTATTTAAAATTGACAAGGACAAAAATGTTAAAAAACCTGAATACAAAATAATTTAAAAAGGAGTGAAATTATGATAGAAATAAATGAAGATCATTACAAATCCATAGAAGACATAAAAGAAAAGTCTGAAGAATATTTAAATGATAAAATAGATCCCGTAAGATTTAAAGCCTTCAGGGTTTCCATGGGGGTATATGAACAGAGGAAAAAAGAAACCTACATGGTAAGAACCAGGATACCGGGAGGGGTCATATCCTTAAAGCAGTTCAAACATATAAGCAAGTTGGCCGAAAAATATTCAAAAGGTAAATTGAAATTCACCTCCAGACAGGACATTCAATTTCAAAGTGTGGATTTAAAAGATGCCTATCCAATATTAAATTCTCTTATAGAAGTTGGCATAATAACAAAGGGCACTGGTGGAAATACCGTACGAAACGTGGAGTGTTCCCCTCTTTCAGGTGTTTCAATAGATGACGTCTTTGACGTGACACCTTACATGAAGGCAGCTACTAACTATCTCATAAAAGATCCAACTACCATGAATATGCCCAGAAAATACAAAATAGGCTTTTCCAACAGCTCAAAAGATACAGGCAATGTAACCATATCAGATCTAGGTTTTATTGCAAAAATAGTGAATGACAAAAGAGGTTTTGAGGTATATGGAGCCGGAGGATTCGGCGGAAGCCCAAGAGTAGCTTTAAAATTAAGTGATTTTATACCTGCAGATGAAATACTCTACTATATACAGGGTCTTAAAAACGTATTTGAAGCAGAGGGAGACAGAACCAACAAAAACAAAGCCAGAATAAGATTCATACTCATGAGATTAGGTGGAAAAAAATTTGTTGAAGAATTAGAAGGGGAAATACGCAAATTAAAGAAAAAAGGCGATCTCAACATACAAGTGGATGAAAATGAATTTATACTGCATTCTGATGCTAAAATAGTCCGAGATATAAAAGTAGACAGGAAATTCAGAAATGTACTGTTCCCACAGAAACAGAAAGGTTATTATTCTGTTTACATTCATCCTCAAAGTGGGAATCTAAAAGTGGAAAATTTAAATAAAGTCTTTGATTTTATAGAAAAATTGAACTATGAAATATCCATCAGGGTCACAAATACCCAGGGCTTTTTTATAAGGGATTTAAAGAAAAAAGATGCTGAAGACCTCATAAAAATAACGGGTACCTTTACTTCCATATACAATATAGACAATTCTGTAACCTGTGTTGGCGCCTCCACCTGCCAGCTTGGATTATGTCTTTCACAAAATCTTTTAAAAGCCATAAAGAAAAAATTTGAAGGTGCCTCATCTGAATTAAGAGATGCACTGCCAAGATTGTTTATATCAGGCTGTCCAAATTCCTGTGCCCAGCATGAAAAAGGTGCCATAGGCCTTCATGGAAGAGCCAAGCGTACGAAAAATGGGCTCGTACCTATGTATTCCATATCCTTTGGAGGTAAAGTGGGATCAAATATAGCCAGAATGGGGGATGATTATGGGGATGTTCCTGTAAAGAAAGTACCGTTATTCATATATGAGCTTGCCAAACTGAAATTAAATTCCGGGCATGAAAATTTTTATGATTTTTTGGGCAACAAATCCGAAGACATACAACAGCTTATAAACAAATACACCAATGTGGATAAATTTGTTGAAGATCCGGATATATATTTTGATTTCGGAGCCTGTGAAAAATTTTCACTGAAAGGCCGCGGACCTGGAGAATGCAGTTCGGGTGTAATGGACATCATAAAACTTGATCTGTCAAATGCAAAATCATCACTGGAAAGGTACAAGAATACAAAACAAAACTCAGATCTATACTCTTCCGCATTGTCTTCAGCAAGGACTCTTCTGGTACTCAGAGGGGTGGATTCCAACAAAGACAGGGAAATATTTGAAGAATTCAACAGGAACTTTATAGAAACGGGCTATGTCAAATCTTCAATTAAAAAATTGTTTCAGGATCTTATAGACTATAAAATTGACGGGACAAATGACATATCATCTAAAGCACCTGAAGTTGAATATCTCTACAACAAAGTAGAGGCCATGTACAAATCCCTGAACGGGAAGCTGGAAATAACACTTCCAAAAGAAAAAAATGAAAACAGCTGTGAAGTTAACAGCCGGAATAAAACTTCAGATTTCAAAATTGTGGATCTGAGAGGGGTAAAATGCCCTATGAACTTTGTAAAAGTAAAGATAGAACTTTCCAAGATAAAATCCGGACAAAAAGTAGGATTTTACCTAGATGACGGCGACCCTATAAACAATGTTCCGCAAAGTGTAAAAAAAGAGGGAAACAAAATAATTTCTACGGATGCAAATTACAATGGTTATAATCTGCTCGTAGTTCAAAAAAAATGACATAAATTCATTTTCAATTAACAGGGAGATGACATTATAAATTTTCATGTCATCTCCAATAAAGTAATTAAAACAAAATTTCAGTCCGTATATTTTATCTTTGAGTATTTAAGGGCCCCATTATCCACACCCAATTTTATGACTCCCATTTCATCCAGATACTGTACATAGGACTCGAGCATTTTTGTCATAACGGCATATTTATACTTGCTGTTTACATGCAGTTTGAATTTTTTTATAACAGATTTCATAATCTCTTCCATTGTCATGGAACCGCTTATTATATCGTATATTTTTTCCACCCTGGTTTTATAAAAATTTATATTGTCGGCCACGAGTTTTGTAATATTGTCAAATATCCCCCTATGAGCCACTATGTATTCACTGAAATTTAAACCATAAAGTTTTTTCTTGCTTTTCAAATCTTCAGTAAGTATATAAGCATAAGGCATTTTTGCCCCTTTCATGACTTCATAACCTATGAGAGAATCTCCAAGATATGCAACATCATCAGGAGTAATAATACATATATGTGCGGGACTGTGACCTGGTGTATGAATAATTTTAAATTCAACACCACCTACAGACACCGAATGCTGGTGGTTTAAAATCATAATATCCGTTTTACAGATCATACTCCCGAAATGTTCTTTTATATCGGATAACGTCTGATTATTATAATAAAGTTTTAAATTTACTGCAGAGCTGCATATAAATGCCTCATAGGCTGGCATAGCAATATTGCATCCATATTTTTCCTTCAAATATGAATTATTTCCCACATGATCTATATGTCCATGAGTGCATATTATACCTTTGACTTTAAAACCATTCCTTTGAAGGATTTCATTTATCCCTCTTCTTTCTCCTGCCCATCCCGTATCCAGCATGATAATTTCCCTTTCATTGATCTTATAAAAAGGTATATACGTCATCCCCGTGTCGATACAAAACGTACTGCCCTTCACTCTTTTTACCTTCATATTTTACCTTTAGCAAATTTTACTAAAGCTTAGTCCACCTTTCTTGCATCATTTTTTACTATATTTCTTACCAATATAAAAATTATAGCATCAACAACTATAGAAATCCATAATCATTTCAAAACAAAAGTTTATGACAATTACATTATCTCCCAAAGGTTTCCACACTATTTTCTAGAATTATTTTTTAAAAGTGGGGTGATGTATTTATGCTCAGAAATTCTATAAATAAAGCTGTTCAATCTGTTGTCAGTTCATTCAAATTTAAAAAAGTATCTGATCTGACTAAAAAACAATTTACTGAAATTCTTTCAAAATCAATTTACGAAGCTATAACCGACAAAGATTATATAAAAGAAATATATCAACAATTGCCTGCGCAAATTCAGCTTGAGATGAGAGAAAAATCCGATAAACTAATTTAATTTATGCAAAATAATAAATAAAAATAGCCTGAACCAAGATAATAGCTCATGGCTAAATAATCACATTATTTTGCACGAAAATTATCAAATTAATAAAAATACCATAAATGAGTGTATTTTTTGTTCCAGCTATAATATAATAATAGAGTGTGCGAGTGAATAATTACAGAGAATTTGTAAATTCACAAAATCATGCTATACGAGAAAGAACCCATATACAAACAAGTAACTTCTTCCAAAAGTTACTTGTTATTTTCTTTTTCAGGTTTATCTTTATTAACTGTATGATATTTTATAAATTTTTACGGCATTTTTATGCTGTTTTTAACCTGTAAAGTATTTGTCCACACCGTTCATTTTGAATTTCATTTCTATTCTTACATTTTTGTATGACATCTGGCGCTCATTCATGTATCCGAATAATTTATTTATTTTTCTTTTCCATTATTTTTTATTTTCCTCCAAGCAAAATAAGCACCCACCATTTAGGATGCCTATCTTGTATAATCTTAAGGGAGATCGATTTTATAAAGAATCTGCTGGCGGTTGCATTTAAATTTAACGTGCCCTGCAACCGCAGACACCAGTAATAGTAATTACCAATAATATTTTTATATAAAGCAATTATTTTCATTTTCTTTAAGGCTTATTCCCTCAGGACACTTATAAGTATACATGGTTTCTATTACAACTTGGTGCCATATTAATTAACTATTTGCAACAAATCCAATTATTTTATGAATAAAATGAGAATAAACGCCAATTAACAGTGCTTATCCTAGTGGATATACACAATCCAAGCAAAATTATTTCTTACCATGATAATTTTTCCAACATCTATCACATGTTAAACAGCAATGAGTGGCAAAATTAGGGCAGTGTCCAGCAGCTGTATACCCACTAACGGTTGGTTTGGAACCATAAGCCATATTTTTTAGCCAGTTAACCATATGCACCTTTATTGCTATTAATTTCAACAAAATCACCTTCAACATCATATTAAAGTTAAGTTGTATGGATATTATAACATTTCATATTAATAAATTCGGTAACATTAGTAACATATCCATTACACTAATCCATAAATCTCCAGTATCTAAACTTATATTGCATTAAACCTCATTCCAGGGATTTTCACCCCTAGATTTTTCAATTAAATGTACCTACACGCAAATACTTTAATATACTAAAAAATCAAATCAAAGACTTAAAATAATGATTATAATACACGGATAATAATCTATCTGTGTATTTCTAAATTACTTAAATCACAATAACCGCAAAACAGTTTTTTTTGATACAAAAAAGGACTTTTATAACATTTTTTTGTTATAAAAGTCCTTTAAAATATGTAATCAAATTGAGTAAATTCAATGGTTTAAGCTATATCAACTGGCGGGAATATGTGGGAATCGAACCCACCCGTCGTGGTCTTAGCACGGCAACACGGTTTTGAAGACCGGCAGGCACACCAGCACCTATCTACTCCCATTTAAAAGCACCATGTATCATTATAAGTACACTATGCTATAATGTCAACAAATTAATAAAGCAGAACCCATAAAATAAATTTATATATTCTATCAGTATTTCCTATAAATAACTTTACACTTACTATAACCATAATGCAGCAATTATATACAGTATTTTCCTGGGTGTTAATACAGGACTCTCGAATCTCCAACCCTTTTTGTGAGCTTTATACTATCAAAATGTTCCATAAATATAGTAGCATATTTTCTGCTGGTATTCAGTTCATCCCTCAACTGGGCAAGAGACATACTCCCCCGTGATCTTATAAAATTTACTACAACATCTTTTGCTTTCTCGTAATCCCTGGATAAAAAGCAGCAGTTTTCTCCAATTTTCACTAAATCTCCACTGTCTATCAGAGATTCAAATACCATTTTAAAATTCCCCTTATCCTCACAGCCAGCTTCCATTTCCGTATATTTAGGGGGAATAAACCCTTCCTTATCAAATTCTGACAGTATTTTTTCTTTAATTTTTTTCTGCACCGGAGTATATTTTACTTTGAAGTTCTTCAAGGATATAAAACTGCCGCAAGCTTTTACCTTACCTTCATCTTCCAGTAACTCAACTATACAGCTGTATAGTTTTTGCTTTATTCTGCTGCCAAACACCCTGTTTTTTATTTCTTCCTTGGACATACCGGTTTTCAAAGGATTTTTACTGTGGAAATCCTTTAAAATACTTTGAAGAACTTTTACCTTTTCGTCTAAAAAACCCCTGTGAAGGTATACCGGTTTTTCTCCTTCATTCAACACGATTACCGATCCGCTCTTTACGAGTTTTTCAAGCTCTTCTTGAATATTCTCATCTCTTTTCCCAATGGCTTTTAATATATCTTCTTTTCCAGGATATCTGCCGCTTAAATTTTTAATTGTATTTTCAAGTATATTTTCAGTTCTGCCGCTTTCTTTCAGTTTTAATTCTTTTATATATTCCAAATTGAACCTCTTTGCCTTTCTGGCTGCAGGCTCTATTATAATGCCGCCACCTATGGTATACATCGGGGAATAGCTCCTTATTACAAATCTGTCATTTCTCTGGGAAGTAAGCTGTTTTTCCAGTCTTAACTGAACATAAGCTTCCCCTCCGGGACTTATCTCCTCCCTGTCAAGTATTACAACTCTACATATAATTTCGCTGGTGCCGTGGTAAAGTCTCACTCTCTGCCTGTTTTTCAAAGGTCTGGAGGCGCTTTTAAGATAATATAACTTGCAGTCCACCATGAGAGAGGGTTCCATAAAATTTTCTACAGATACCACATCACCTCTATTTATATCTGAGGTCTTGACATTAGCTAAATTAACTGCACATCTCTCACCTGCCTCCGCCTCCTTTACCTGCTGTCCATGAATTTGTATCCCCCTTACTTTGGATTTTATCTTCGAGGGGTATATCTGTACATTTTCACCTTCTCTTATTTTTCCACTGATTACAGTCCCGGTTACAACAGTTCCGAAACCACTTATGGAAAATGATCTGTCCACAGGGAGCCTGAAATGACCGGTGGTATCTTTCTGAGGCACTACATCTGTAAGTTTATCTATATCTTCTACGAGAGAATTCAGTCCTTCCTTCGTTTTAGAAGAGACTTTATGAATGGGGACATTCTCCAGAAAAGTTCCCTTGAATTCATTTTTCACATCTTCCACCACCATGTCCAGCCATTCTCTGTCAACCAAATCAATTTTGGTTATCACTATGATACCCCTTTTTACATTTAACAGCTGAAGTATTTCAAAATGTTCCTTAGTCTGGGGCATAATTCCCTCATCTGCTGCAATGACCATAAGTACCAAATCTATTCCGCTGACTCCCGCCAGCATATTTTTTATAAATTTTTCATGACCTGGTACATCTATAATTCCAGCTCTCTTTCCAGAAGGCAAGTCGAAAAAAGTAAATCCGAGATTTATGGATATTCCCCTTTCCCTCTCTTCTTTTAAGGTATCGGTTTCCCTTCCCGTAAGAGCTCTTATAAGAGCGGTTTTACCGTGATCTATGTGCCCTGCTGTCCCTATTACAACATGTTTCATATAAATTACCTCCAACTCAAGCCAACAAGTTTACAGATCTGCAAACTCATCCACTAAAATGTCAAAATCCTTGTCGAACATAGTTCTCAAATCCATTACAATTTCATCGTTGGCTATGCGGACGATTACTGGAATACGTGCCTTTCTCAATTTTCTATCTACTTCCTCAGGAGGCATTTTACAGCTCCTGGCTCTAATTACATAGGTGGGTATTTTTTCTTCAGGCATAGAGCCCCCGCCTACCATAGAATAATCACTGTCTACCGTAAATTCAAAATCAGGTACTTTATTTTCCAGCTTTTCTTTTAAAATACGAGCCCTTTTCTCCTGCTTCTGGCTGCTGCTTAACATCATATACAGTGTGGGAATATTTTTTACAGCTTCTTTTTCATCCACATAATACTTAAGGGTACCTTCAAGGGCGGCAAGAGTCATTTTATCCACTCTCAATGCCCTCAAAAGCTGATTTTTTTTCATTTTGTCTATATATTTCTTTTTCCCCACAATTACTCCTGCCTGCGGTCCTCCCAACATCTTATCGCCGCTGAAAGTGATCACATCTATGCCGCACTTTACGCTTTCCTGTACTGTTGGCTCGTGTGTAAATCCATACTTCGAAAAATCTATCAAGGTACCGCTTCCTATATCCTCTACCACAGGTATCCTCTTTCTTGCCGCAAGTCTGACCAAATCTTCGGCAGGCACTTCCTCTGAAAATCCAATCACCCTGAAGTTTGAAGTATGCACTTTCATAAAAACACCTGTATTTTCATTTACTGCATTTTCATAATCCTGAATATGCGTCCTATTGGTGGTTCCAACTTCCACAATATTAGAACCGCTGTACTTCATCACTTCCGGTATTCTAAAAGAGCCTCCAATCTCTACAAGCTGTCCCCTGGACACTATAGCTTCTTTCCCGCTGCACATGGTATTTAAAACCAAAAGCACTGCAGCGGCATTATTGTTGACAACCAGTGAACTTTCAGCTCCTGTGATATCTTCAATTATTTCCTCAACATGTTCATATCTTGAACCTCTAGTGCCCTTTTCCAAGTTATATTCCAAATTGCTGTAGTTACTGGATACATTAATTACGTTTTCCAGGGCGTTTTTACATAAAAGTGATCTTCCAAGATTAGTATGTATAATAACACCCGTAGCATTTATCAAGCCCTTGAAATTCGATTGTTTTTTCTTGTCAACTATTTCCTTGAATTTTTCAAGTATTTCTTTTTCAGAAAAATCTTCTATTTTATCACGCAAAATAAGATCTCTGTAAAAATCTATAGACTCCCTCAGTGAATTCATCACAAGCACTCTCATAGTATTGTTCAATTCAATTTTTACAATTTCACAATTCAGAAGTTCATCAATTTTGGGAAGTTTTCTCAGTAATCTATTCTTTTCCAAATTACGCCCTCCTCATACAATTACATACAGTTTTTTTACTCCACAATTATATATTTTTTCCCCTCTAAAGGCATGACTTCACCTATTATAGAAGGTTTTATCTCCAAACTGCAGGTTTCATTCATGATTTTATAAGCTTCCTTTTCAGGACATGTAAAAAGAAGACCTCCTGAAGTCTGAGGATCGAATAAAACATCTTCCATCCACTCTGGAATATTTTTTATATTGTATTTACCTTCTATATACCTTCTATTCTTATATGCACCTGCAGGAACAATTCCCATTTCAGCATATTCTCTGGCCTCGCTTATATACGGAATTTTATTTCCATACAGTTTCAATGTCACATTGGATGCGGATGCCATCTCATAGCTGTGACCCATAAGCCCAAAACCCGTTACATCCGTGCAGGCAGTTATGTCATGCTTAGCTATCACTTCACCCACATATTTATTCAGGGTAGACATGACCTTAACTGTTTTTTCATATGCATCTTTAGATGCAATTTCACCTTTTATAGCAGTAATTATTATGCCTGTTCCAATAGGTTTGGTAAGCATTATCCTATCCCCTATTTTACATCCAAAATTTCTAAGTATCCTGTCAGGATGTACCAGACCCATAACGGACAATCCGTATTTGGGTTCATTATCATCTACCGTATGGCCGCCTATTACAACAGCTCCCGCTTCTATAACCTTATCAGCCCCTCCTTTCAGTATCTCCCCCAGTACATCAACTGAAAGACAGGAAGGAAAGCAAACTATATTAAGTGCCACTTTAGGTTTTCCGCCCATGGCATATATATCACTGAGAGAATTTGCCGCAGCAATCTGTCCAAAGGTATATGGATCATCTACCACCGGAGTAAAAAAATCAAGAGTTTGAATCACCGCTGTTTCATCATTCAATTTATATACAGCGGCATCATCTGAAGTTTCTATTCCAACCATCAAATTCTTGTCATTCATTTTTGGTAACTTATTCAATATGTTCGAAAGAGTCCCCGGCTCTATTTTTGCGGCTCAACCTGAAGTTCTCGTAAGTTCGGTCAATCTTTTAGCCATCTTTGCCACCTCCATTCTTTCATTACAATTATATAATATCCTGCAATATTTTTGAACAAATAAATCTATCTTATATCTATTTTATCCCTAATTTTATCAAGGGTTTTATCTCCTATTCTATCTATTTTCTTTAAATCTTCCACAGAAGAAAAATCTCCATTTTGTTCTCTATAATCAATTATCTTCTGTGCAGTTATGTCACCTATCCCGGGAATAGTCTTCAATTCTTCCTTGGACGCCCTGTTTACATCAACCTTGCCGTCATTTCCTATATGATTCCCTGAAGATTCCGGAGAAACAGGGTTTCCTGAAGCATTATCCTTTTTACTGTCCACGTATATGTAATCTTCATCTTTCAGTTTCTTGGCCAAATTCAATCTGTAGTTATCGGCTTCATCTGTAAAACCTCCGGCAGCCTTTATTAGATTTTCCACCCTACTATTATTTTTTAACCTGTACACTCCCGGCTTTTTAACCTCCCCATTTACGTAAACAGTTATCCCACCGGAGTTATTTTTAGCAGTAGATTCTTCCTTAAATATATCCCCGCCGGTACTCTCGTCAACTTTCACTTCTCTTGAATTGAAATATCCTACAATTAAAAATATAAGAAATACGCCTAAAATCACAAGGGAGCCTATTATTTGCTTTTTATACTTCATTTTTTTCCTCCTTTCAATCTTCAGCATCAAACTTAAAATATACTGCCTCAAACAGCATAATTTGCATCAGAATGTATTTAAGTTTATAATTTAAATTATTGACAGTTTTAAAAAATTTTATTGACAATATTATTTTTTTATGCTGTTTGAGGATAATTTCAAAGGAGGAAAAAATGAAAAAAACAATTATATTCATATTGCTGCTTTTATTTATCTACTCGGGCAATTCATATAATGATGTTTATGCCAGAGAAACACCTCCTTCCGTTTCTGCCGACAGTGCAGTCGTACTGGATGCAACCACCGGCAAGGTTTTATATGCTAAAAATCCAGATTCAGCTTATCCACCGGCATCTACCACTAAAATAATGACCGCTTTGCTCACACTGGAAAATACAAATCTGAATGACAAAGTTATAATAGGAAACAATCCGCCAAAGGTAGATGGAACTAGGTTGGGACTTCTTCCAGGTGAAGAAGTTACTGTAAAGGATTTATTATATGGACTGTTATTGGCCTCCGACAATGACTGTGCTGAAGCATTGGCAGAGCACGTCAGCGGTTCGTCAGATAAATTTGCAGTAAAAATGAATAAAAAGGCAAAGGAACTTGGGGCAAAAAATACAAATTTTATAAACCCCACCGGATTGTTTAATGAAAAACATAAAACCTCTGCAAAAGATCTATCCCTCATAATGAGAGAATTATGCAAAAATCCTGAATATTCGAAGATTGCCACCACTATATCCTATACAATTCCACCTACAAATAAATCTGCAAAACCGAGAACTGTCTGGAATGAAAACAGGCTTGTACAGAAGCAATCCAAATATTATTACAGCGGATGTGAAGGTGGAAAAACAGGATATACTATTCAATCTCTTCACTCATATACGGCAGCAGCCACAAGAAATGGCGAAACATTAATCATAGCTTTAATACATGATAAAAATAAAACTTTCTTCCCGGATTCAATATCCCTATTTAATTTTGGATTCAACAATTTTCAATTGGTAAAATTGTATTCTAAGGGGGATTTAGTTACCACTTATAGTAAGAATAAACTATCTGTCCCCCTTTTGGCAGGCTCTGATTTCTATTATATCAGGGAAAAGGATGATAAAAATCTTCCTCACCTAATTGTCAAAAAGGAAAATCTGAATTTTAAATTTTTTAAGGTAGGAGATATAGTAAGTAAAGCCAATGTGTATTTTAAAGGAGAAAATATAGGGGAATTAAATCTTTCAAGTGGAATCAGCCACGGTGAAAAACAGATACTGAATTCAGATATTATTGAGAACATAATAATGAAAAACAAATATATAGTTCCAGCTGCAGCAGTATTGCTGATCGTGATAGCTGTATTCGCTATAAAAAAATTCATATTCTAAATAGTTGAAACCTATTTTATTTTTCCTATTAAGTCCACAATATCCTGGGGAATATCGGCCCTGAGTTCCATTACTCCATTTCCCCTCGGATGTGGAAATTTGAGTCTATAGGCATGAAGTGCCTGCCTGTCTATATATTGGCTGTCATCCTCCGTTCCATACAGGGTATCTCCATACAGCGGATGACCCAAATAGCTTAGATGGGCTCTGATCTGGTGGGTTCTGCCGGTTTCCAGGGTAAGCTTCAACAATTGATCTTTCTTGAAATCACACACTACTTTATAGCGGGTTATACTTTTTTGTCCTCTTTTATCTATGACTCTTCTTATACCGGCTTCTCTATCCCTGTATATAGGCAGATCTATAATACCTTCCTCATTTTCCATTTTTCCGTGGATAACAGCTATATAATTTTTTTCAAAGT
Source organism: Clostridium lapidicellarium (assembly GCF_041224415.1). NCBI lineage: Bacteria > Bacillati > Bacillota > Clostridia > Eubacteriales > Clostridiaceae > Clostridium > Clostridium lapidicellarium. Next base: position 122,590 of record NZ_JBGFFE010000004.1, read on the forward strand.
TTTTGTCTTTCATATCTCTTGCCAGAGACATATGTGCAAATTGATTTTTGCCAACTATTATAAGACCTGAAGTATCCCTGTCCAGTCTATTAATCAGCCTAACTATACAGTCTTCACCTTTTTTTCTAAAATAATATGTAATTCCATTGGCCAGGGTACCGCTGGGATAACTCTTTGTAGGATGGACCACTACACCGGGCTGTTTATCCACAACCAACATATCTCTGTCTTCATATATGACTTTTATATCCATTTTTTCAGGTTCTATATTTTGAGATTCTTTTTTTGCAAGATTCAAAGAAATATTTTCACCTGCTTTCACTATATGATTTAACTTTGCCCTCCTATCATCTACTTCCAGCCGTCCGTCTAAAGCTGCCCCTCTTATAAGCCTGCTTGAGAGTCTCTGAACTTTTTTTAAATATGCCCTCAATTTCAATCCTTCTTCTTCAGTTTTGACTTCAAATACTATTTTATTTTCTTCCATTTAATAAAGTCCCTTCCTTAAAGCACTTCAATATACTTTATACTTTGAAAGGAGTGAACTTTCAAAAGTTCACTCCTTTATTAAATCTATCCTATTTTTAGTCCAGCAGTGCTATCACTTCTACCTCTACCAAAGCATCTTTGGGAAGCTTTACTTCTACACAGGATCTTGCAGGCATATCTTTTTTGAAATACGTAGCATAAACTTCATTTACAGCTGCAAAATCTGCCATATTTTTTACATACACAGTAGTTTTAACAACCTTGTCAAAGGATGTTCCCGCCTCTTCAAGAAGAGCTTTTATGTTCTCCAAAGATTGTTTAGCAGCTTTCTTAACATCGCCTGAAACAAGTTCTCCCGTAGCAGGATTCAGTGGAATCTGACCTGACGTGAACAAAAAGTTCCCAACTTTAACAGCTTGTGAATACGGTCCCACGGCTCCTGGTGCTTTTTTTGTACTTATTATATTTTTTTCCATAATAAAACCTCCTAGAAAACTTAATTAAAAAACAACTTGCAAAATATTATTACTATAACAATATCATTATATCAAATATTTACCCTAACGGTAAATGTTTTTTATATTCATTTTTTTGCAAATTAAATAATTTCTGCCTTCAATCGTATTCATGTGAAGCAGCTGATTCCTCGATATAACAACCTCTATAGTATTGTTAAAAGCATCAAGCAGGGCATCATCCAAATTTACAAGGGCCTTTTTCCTGAGATCTTCTACCCCCGGAAAATCCCTCAGAGGTTCTATATAATCTGAGATATATATTATTTTCTCTAAAAGATTCATATTCTTTTTTCCCGTAGTGTGATATTTTATGGCATCCAGTATTTCCTCATCATAAATCCCCATATCGTTTCGGGCTATTACGGAAGCAATACTCCCATGTAAAAGCTGGGGATTTGCTTTTGCCACTTCATCTACATTTATATTATTTTTACTTGCTATATCCAATATTTCCTCATTTGACATATACTTAGCACAATCATGAACAAGCCCTGCTGTACGTGCCTTATCAATATCGGCGCCATAGATTTTTGCCATTTTAACAGCTGTATCTCTCACGCTGAGGCTGTGTTCGTATCTGCTCTCTTTTAAATTTTCTTTCAAATATTCGATAATTTGTCCCTCATCCCACATAGTTCATCACTCCAAAATCAAAATTATAATTATTCATCTATACAGGCCAAATTTTTCAATAATATCAGAAACATTTTCCGGGAGAAGATAATCAACTCTTCTCCCTTCTCTCATGTTTTTTCTTATAGTAGTGGAAGAGATATCCAAAAGCGGTGCATTTAGATATATTATCTCAGTAGAATATCTGTCCTCAATTTTTTTCTTCTGTCTTTTTATGCTTTCCTTGGTGAAAGCCGGAAAGTTCGGCCTGTTAAATACAATGAACTGACATAATTTAAATATATCATCTACCCTTTTCCAATTTTGAATATCCATTAAGCAGTCCATGCCAACAAGAAAATACCATTTAGTATCCTTTTCTAATTTGCTAAAATGTTCTAATGTGTTATAGGTGTAACTCAAATTGGGTCTATTTATTTCGTAATCACTCACAGTAAATTTACCTTCCGACTCAATAGCACTTTTCACCATTTTATATCTCAGGGAACCATCCGTAACATACTTTTTCAATTTGTGAGGCGGATTACCCGTCGGCATAAATACTATCTCATCCAGTTTTAATCTATAAAGCGCCTCATAAGCTATGTGTATGTGACCGATGTGTATTGGATCAAAGGTTCCTCCAAAAATAGCTTTTTTAATCATATGTTTCTCCCCATTTACTTATAATTATATGACGTAGTCGAATTCAAAATCATTGAGCCTAACTACATCCCCATCTTTAATTCCCTTTTTTTCTAAATCTTCAATAACACCTTTATTTTTCAGAACCTTATAGAAATACCTCCATTCATCGGGATCATTTACATTTACACTGTCAAGCAGCCTGTCAACAAAGTCTCCCTCAACTATATATACATTTCCTTCTTTTCTTATGCTGTAGGTGAATTTCTTTTCCTCCGGTATAAATTTATCCTCTTCATTTATTTCCACATCCGTGATAGGTATGGAATCAAGCATTCTGGCAGTCTCCTGCATGAGTTCCCTCATACCGCTCCTTGTAGCACAGGATATTTTAAATACTCTGGTATATCCCAATTTCTTCAATTCATCTTTAAAATTCTCAAAGGACTTATTGTCATATAAAATATCTGCCTTGTTCGCAGCAATTATCTGAGGTTTATCCCAGAGTTTCACATCATATTTTTTTAATTCATTATTTATCTTGACAAAGTCATCAACAGGATTTCTCCCTTCTATACCGGATATGTCCACTACATGTATCAAAATTCTGGTTCTTTCAATATGCCTCAAAAATTCCGTTCCCAATCCTACACCTTCTGCCGCACCCTCAATTATACCAGGTATATCGGCAATTACAAAACTTCTAATTCCCTTTACATCAACTACCCCAAGATTGGGCGATAACGTTGTGAAATGATAATTTGCAATCTTAGGCTCGGCTTTGGTAACCACCGACAGAAGCGTCGATTTACCTACATTGGGAAAACCCACAAGGCCCACATCCGCCAATAATTTTAATTCAAGGCTTATATATCTTTCTTCACCTGGCATTCCAGGTTCGGCAAAATTCGGCGCCTGTCTTACGGAAGTAGTAAATTTCACATTTCCTCTTCCGCCCTTCCCGCCTTTTGCCACCAGACACCTGTCACCGGTATGGGACAAGTCTGCCATTATTTTATCGCTATTCACATCTTTTACAACTGTACCCAGAGGAACTTTTATATAAAGATTCTCCCCATTTTTTCCTGAGCATTTCGAACCGGAACCATCTCCGCCCTTTTCTGCCCTATACTTCCTCCTATACGCAAAATCCAGCAGAGTAGTCATATTTTTGTCCACTACAAGTATGACATCTCCGCCTTTTCCTCCGTCTCCGCCGTCCGGGCCTCCAAGTGGAACATACTTTTCTCTTCTAAAAGATACGGATCCGTTTCCACCGTCGCCAGATCTTACAAATATCTTAGCAGTATCTACAAACACTTCAAGTCACTTCCCTCCTGTAATTATATTATACACACCTAAACAGGTTTTAAAAAAGCACCCTTACCAGGATGCCTTAATAAAATACTTATTCTGCTGCCGCTTTCTCTACCTCTACCGGGTAAACACTTGCTTTCTTTTTATTCTTGCCAATTCTCTCATATCTGACTACACCATCAATTTTTGAAAATAAGGTATCATCAGATCCTCTGCCTACATTATCTCCGGGATGGATCTTGGTTCCTCTTTGTCTCACCAGTATATTTCCTGCCAAAACAAACTGGCCGTCTGCGGATTTAACTCCAAGTCTCTTGGATTCGCTATCCCTGCCATTCTTTGAGCTGCCCACTCCTTTTTTATGGGCAAACAACTGAAGGTTCATAATCAACATACAGCTACACCTCCTTAACTTTTACACTTATATATTTACTAAAATTAATTTCCATACTCTTTAAAGCAAGCAACATAGTTTCCACAAGTACTTGACATTTCAAAATATCTTCTTTTTTCATACTTTCAAGCGAAAAACTCAATAGTCCATCGTCTATGGAATAATCAAGGTCCAATTTCAGCACTTCCGTTATTCCAATAACAGTACTTTGAGACACAGCAGAAACAGCACTGCAGACCAAATCATACTTTCCCTTTGAATATTCTGCATGCCCCTGAAGCAAAGCCGAAACCAAATTGCCGGATTTTTTTTCAAAAACTGCCTCAATCATAACTATGCATCGATCTTTTCGATCTGTAATTTTGTATAAGGCTGTCTATGTCCCTGTCTTTTTCTATAATCTTTTTTGGCCTTATACTTAAATACTAAGATTTTCTTGGATTTTCCCTGGGCTAAAATTTTAGCATTGACTTTAGCTCCTTCAACTACAGGTTTCCCAACAACTACTCCTGTATCATCCTTATTCACCATAAGTACTTTATCGAGTTCGACTGTTGAATCCACTTCACCGTTCAATTTCTCAACGTAGATAACATCGCCCTCGGAAACTTTATACTGTTTTCCTCCAGTTTCCACAACTGCGTACATTCAAAACACCTCCTCACTCCAGTCTCGCCTAAAAGGTATATGCAAAAATACTTTCACATATTTTAAAAAAACCTTTTTTGTGCGGTCTACAGGTGTCATTTTAGCACATATACCTTCCTTTGTAAAGCTTTTTGAATTTCTTCAATTCACTTTGAATCCCTTAAAATCGTCAAGCTGGCTGTCAAACACAAGCGGCTCAAATTTATAGAATGACTTGCTGCCACCATAGGTAATATACACTCCCATGTCTTCGGCATTTATATCCTTTATGAATTTTTTCATATTCTTTTCTATATCTTTTTTATAAAATGGATTCATACTGATATGAATATTTCTTATCTCTTCATTCTCCTTTATATTTAGGACTTCATTTCCAATGAGTACTGTCATGTAAGATAATTTTATCTTTTTACCCTTTCCACGGCAATATGTACAATTTTCTTCCATATAATCATATATTGGTTTTCCCTTTCTTCTTCTGGCTATCTGGACTAAATTCAATTCTGTAAAATCATATATCACAGTTTTATTTTTATCATCTACAAATCCACTTTTTAATTTATCCAGCACTTTCTTTCTGTCGCCTTTTTTGTCCATGTCTATGAAATCTATTAAAATTATTCCATTCAAATTTCTAAGTATTATCTGCCTCGTAATTTCCTCTGCGGCCTGTAAATTTGTAATAAGCACGGTTTTATCCATTGTCCTACCTTTTATATTTTTACCTGAGTTAACATCTATGACGAACATGGCCTCCGTCCTGTCTATAATTATATAACCCCCGCAGCTTAATTCAACCCTTCTGTTTAGCAATCCAAGTATATCCCTTTCAATATCATAGGCCGAGAACAAATTTCTGCCGCCTTTATGTAATACCAGTTCTATCTCCGCATTGCTTACATATTTTAAGAACTTCTCCGTATAGGAATAATCCCTTTCATCATTTAAATATATCTTGAGTCTGCTGCCATTTAACTTGTCTCTTAAAGTTTCACCAAGTATCCCGCCTTCCTCAAATATCAGCCCTGGTTTCAAAGAATATGTTCCCTTTCTTTTTATGCTGCTGCAGCACTTGGACAATTTATTTATTTCATTATTTATAACATCCGGTTTTACATTCTGGGCATCGGTTCTTATCATAATACCCGTGTCTGCAGGAAGTTTCACCTTTTTCCTTACACTTTTTTCAAAGTCCACATTGTCTATCTTTCTTGAAAACCTTATGTTTCCCGGAGGGCCACACAGAACACAGTATTTGCCGGGTATGCTTATATTCTTTACAACTTTTGGTCCTTTACTGCCATAGCTTTCCTTAACAACTTGAACCAAAATATCCTGACCTTTTTTCAAATTAAGATTTTCAAATCTGCTGTCCATATACATATAGGCATTTTTACTGCATCCTATATCTATAAAGGCACACTTTATAGCAGGAACTATATTTTTCACAACGCCCTTGTATATATCACCCGGGTAAGCAGCACCATTTTGTTCTTCCATAAGACATTCCTTCAAAATTCCATTTTCTCTTATAACAATTCTCAGAAGTTCCATTCTTCTTTCAACAAATATTTCTTTCAAATACAGCCCCCCTTTATTTTAAAATTATTTCCTACTGCACGTATTTTATGTATTCACAGAGAGGTACCAGTTTGTTCCCTATCTTACCGTACATTTCCTTTCTAACTATATTTACAAAATGATCAACATTTACGTCTTCCGTATTATGCTGTATAAAGTGGGCTAAAAGCTGTGGGGACAGATTTTCTACACTTCCGCAGCAGAGCACAGTATGGATAGTCAGTTTATTATCTTCAACGGCATATTTTATTGACTTTATGAGTTTTCTGATATCCACTCTGTGTTCCCCTTTCTTGGTCTTCTTCAGATCATACCAGTGATCTGTCTTCTCCAGAACGCTCAAATTTTCACGCAGCTTGCCGGTGTCGTCATACTCAATACCAATAACGTATTCAGCAGCACTTATACTTGCCATGGATTTAAACGTTTTGGAATTTTCATTCCTTTTGACCCTGCAGGCTCTCAATATTCTTATACCTTCAGGAGCACTGCAATTCAGTCTTCTCACAATCTCGCCCTTCGGAATATGCTCTTTCAAATATAAATCCATATATTCGCCGGTAGAATAAATTCCCACGGAAAGGGGCTGCGCTATAGACATATTTATATGCGGGTTAAATCCCCTGGAATACTCTACAGGTATTCCCGATCTTCTTATCATTCTCTGCAGAGTCCTCATTAGATCCAGGTGGCTTATAAATTTTATATTCTCACCTTTACTGAACTTTATCAAATACTGTTCCCTCAAAACATTTCCCCCCTAAATTGACATTAACACCGCAATTTCTGCATCCAAGCCTACAATCCGGGGTAACAAGAGCACTTTTGGCCTTTTCATTCTCCTCTATCAGAAAGCTCTTGTTGACTCCTGTATCTATAAAATCCCAGGGGAGCACTTCATCGTAGCTTCTGTCCCTATAGGCATAAAAATCTCCGCTTACACCACACTCTTTAAAAGCTCTCTTCCATATATCAAAATTGAAATACTCCGACCAGCTGTCAAATTTAGCCCCATTCTCATAGGCCTTTATTAGAACATCACACATCTTTCTATCCCCCCTGGCAAATACAGCTTCCAAATAACTGAGTGGAGTTTCATGCCAGTTGTAGAATATATGTTTGCTTTTTATGGACTTTCTTATGATTTCTATCTCCCTTCTCACATCCTCCATGGATATCTGAGGTGCCCATTGAAATGGCGTAAATGGCTTAGGCACGAATATAGATGTGCTCATATTTACCTTAAGTCCCTTTTTTCTCTCCTTTTTCGGGATCTTGTAGTATTCCCCTGCAACCTTTTCAGATAAATCCACTATTCCCCGTATATCTTCCATAGTCTCATAGGGAAGTCCCACCATAAAGTACAATTTTATAGTAGACCACCCCGACTTGAAGGCGCTGCTTACACATTCCATAAGATCCTTTTCCGTAACACCTTTGTTTATAACATCCCTCATTCTCTGGCTTCCCGCTTCAGGTGCGAAAGTAAGCCCGGTTTTCCTTACCTTTTGTATTTCATTTATAAGCCCTACAGAAAAAGAATCCACCCTGAGTGAGGGCAGAGAAACACCTACCTTGTCTTCTCCATATCTTTCAATGAAGTTATATACCAGATTTTTTAAATCTGAATAATCACATATACTCAGAGATGTAAGTGAAACTTCCGAATAGCCCGTGCTCTTTATAAGCTTATCTACTTGTTCCAACAATTTGGAAGTGCTTTTTTCCCTTACAGGTCTGTATATCATACCCGCCTGACAAAATCTGCATCCCCTAGTACACCCCCTGAATGTTTCCAGAACTATTCTGTCATGTACTATATCTGTGAAAGGTACTACAAGTTTATCTGGATAATCCGCTTCATTGAGGTTCTTGACTATTCTCTTGGTAACCTTTGCGGGAACATCTTCATAAATAGGTTCAAAACTCTTTACAGTACCATCCTCGTTATAACCTACGTCATAAAACGAGGGGACATAAACCCCTCCTATGTGACATGCTTTTCTCAGAAATTCCGATTTACTTCCCCTGCAGTTTTTATAAAGATCTATGATTTCGTTTATCTGATCTTCCGACTCGCCTATGGCAAATAGATCTGCTATATTCCAAAGTGGCTCTGGATTATAGGCACAGGGTCCGCCGCATATAACTACCGGATCCCCCTCACCTCTTTCTGAGGCTCTTACAGATAGGCCCGCCAGATCCAGCATATTCAAAATATTGGTATAACTCATCTCATATTGAAGTGTAAATCCTATAAAGTCAAAATTTGATATGGGATCTTTACTTTCCAATCCATATAGGGGAACATTATTTTCCCTCATAAGCCCTTCCATATCTGGCCACGGTGCAAAAACCCTTTCACAATAAGTGTCATCTCTCTCGTTTAATATATAGTAAAGTATTTTCATTCCAAGATGGGACATTCCCACTTCATATACGTCGGGAAAGCAAAATGCAAATCTGACATCAACTTTGTCTTTATTCTTCACATATGAATTCAGCTCTCCTCCGGTGTACCGCGCAGGTTTTTCCACTCTAAATAATATATCATCAGAAATTCTATTCATGAACAAATTCCTCCTGTTAGACATCATCTCTATATTTTAGCATAAGCCCGCACGGTTCACAATGCAAATGTCAAATTCAGGGATCCTTTGTTTCACTTATTTTGATAAATTTTTCTATAGTTATATTTCCATACAACTTTAAAGCTTCTATTATTTCCTCTTCGTAAATTATATCCACTACATTCATATTTTCATCCAGTACCATGAATATATTGTATTTGCTTTTATCAAACAAACCCATTGCAGTGAGCAAATCCTGTTTGTAATATATGGATACATTTCTGTTTTCAATGTATCCCCTTTTTAGAAATTTATATTTTTTCTTGATAATATCACCCATTATTATATATGATACCCTTTCATTTTCTTTTAGGGACGACGCCACTATAAGTACTCCTATTATTCCAATATTAAAATTGTTATTTCCATTAAAAAACAGAAATATATAAAAGAACATGAGTACTATTCCAATAAATATGCTTGAAACTATCATTATCCTGTTTGCTTTTTTATAGGTTATCTTCAAGTTCAGCGCACTTCTGAGTATTCTCCCTCCATCAAGCGGAAATGCCGGGATCAAATTAAATAAGCCTATGACTAGATTTACAGAAAAAAGCATATAGCACAGGCTTGAGTTAGAAATATGATATATCAAATAAAAAAACATACTTAAAACCAGGTTAGCTGCAGGTCCGGAGGTTGAAATCATCAAATCCTCTTTGGGGAATGCTTCATCTATATCTTTAAGCTTTACCACTGCACCTACCGCTATAAACTCTATGTCAAACCCTGAAAAGTTGTAATATCTAGCTGTAAGGTAGTGAACCACTTCATGAAAAAAAACTACAATAAATGTACAAATAAGTTGTCCTTTATAACCTACGACAATTAAAAATGCCACATAGGGTATAAAATATTTGCTCATTCTAATCACGGAAATACCTCTTAACCATTAATCTTTTTCGTCTATTTTAAGCTGTTCAACTACATCTTTGACTCTGTCCCCAATATAATTTATATTTATACTTTTCAATTGGGTTTTTAATTTACCATAATCATAATTCTCACTGACAATTTTCTTGGAATAATTATACAAATATTTGCCCTGAGAATTTGAAACCAGTTTGCAGGTTATAACAAATACAAATAATATCAGAACTCCGGCTAAGTCTCTTATAATTCTCTTAGTTAAGTAATTTGTCTTTTTTGGTCCGCTTCGATAAGGTGAATAGTTCATTTTTCCTTTCAGGGACTTATAGTACCTCTCATATTCCAGATCGTAATGCCCCATTTTTTAACCCCCTTTGAAATGTATATATTAATATATATTTAAACATAACTGCAATTATTCCTAACCTGCACTTTGCCGTCATTAACCTGATTTTTTCATTTTCAGCAAAATAAAAAAGATTCAACACTAAAATCAAAATGTTTCAGTATCAAATCTTACCAAATATAAAATCAAAAACTAATTTTACCTTCTCAGGGCCTTTGCAAATATCTCTGCTGAACCGAGATTAGTAGCCAATGGCACACAGTGTACATCACAAATTCTAAGCAGTGCTGAAATGTCCGGCTCATGGGGCTGGGCAGTAAGAGGATCTCTTAGAAATATAACCATATCCATTTCTCCCTGGGCTACTTTTGAACCTATCTGCTGATCTCCTCCCATTGGCCCCGAAAGAAACCTATGTACCTTTATACCTGTCATATCGCTTATCAATTTCCCGGTAGTTCCTGTAGCAAAAATCTCATGATCCTTAAATACATCTTTATATCTCTTTACAAAATCCACAATATCATCTTTTTCCTTGTCATGTGCTATAAAAGCAATTTTCATATAAATATATCCCCCTAAAAATTAATTTTTCTTCTCCTCATACCTATATTCAATATTAAGGACAATTCTATAAAAGACGAGAGGATAGAACTACCCCCGTAACTCATAAAGGGAAGAGTAATACCGGTTATAGGCAGCAGTCCAACTGTCATGCCTATGTTTTGAAAAATTGAGAACAATATAGTAGATATTATCCCTACACACACCATAGTTCCAAAGATATCTTTGGACTCTTTAGCTATTTTTATAGCCCTGTACACTATGATCATATAAAATATTATCAATACCAGACACCCTATAAGTCCCCATTCTTCCCCCACTACAGAAAATATAAAATCAGTGTGAGATTCCGGAACATAACCTCCTGAAATCTGGGTACCCTTCAGGAAACCCTTCCCTAAAATTCCTCCGGAACCAATTCCTATTTTTGACTGTGTAACCTGAAGGGAAAAAGATGCCTGATATTTTTCAGGATTAAACAGAGATATAATTCTCATCTTTTGATAATATTCTATAAGCGATGAGTTCCATGCAATTGCTCCCAAAGTAAAAATTCCTAAAAATCCTCCCAATATTACCTTGAAATTTAATCCTGCTATAAAATACATCCCGAGAACAGCAAAGAAACACACCATAGTCATCCCCATATCAGGCTGACTTACAATGAGTGCCATGGGAATGAGGGCATATACTGTGAGTTTAGCAATATTTTTAAAATTGTTAATCCTGCCTTCCATATCATCCAGCTGTTTAGCCAGCATTACTATAATTCCGACTTTGGCAAATTCAGAAGGCTGCATGGAAATACTTCCAATTCTAATCCATGAAGATGCTCCGTTTACCGTATATTTAAAAAATGGGATACAATTAAGTACAAGCAGAAATACGCCAAACCAATAAATTATGGCAGCGTAATCTTTTATAGCAGCATAATCTATCAAAAGCAGCAAATAGACCAAAGCAAGTCCTACAGCTATCCACACAAGCTGGGCCTTTAAATAATAGGAACCGCTGTTTACATGGGATGCGCTGTAGATATTTAAGCTGCCAAACAAACATATAATTATAACAGTAATAATTATAGGAAAATCAAATTCTTTTAAAAGTCTTCTACTTATAGTGAATTTTTCAAGCATTTCATATACCCCTCCAATATAACTATAATGATTATACCACAGGGAAATAAAAAAGCCATGAATAAATTATCAACAGTTACCTGTTGTTTTTAACTTTTTTTATAGGTATACTAGCCACTAACGCAGCTGAATCTCCATTTACTTTTTCAGGAGTTGTCATTTTCACATCTATTTCTGAACAATCTATTTCCATATATTTCGAGAGTACTTTCAATATATCTTCTTTTATATTTTCAAGTACATCTTTAGAAACACAGCATCTATCATGTATTAATATCAATCTCAACCTTTCCTTGGCTACATCTTTAGAAGATGACCTGGAGAATATCTTAAACAAGTCCATTATCTTACCTCCCTATTTAATGCCAAATAATTTTTTTATAGATGAGAAAAATCCTTCCTGTCCAGCACTTAAATCCATTATGGGTATTTTCTCTCCTGTAATTCTTCGGGATATGTTCCTAAAAGCCTGTCCTGATACAGTTTTATCATTTAATACTATCGGCTCTCCTCTGTTGGTGGAAATTGTTATATTTTTATCGTCTGGCACTACTCCCACAAGTTTTATAGCCAAGCTATCCAATATATCATTTACATCCAGCATATCCCCACTTTTTGTCATCTTATAATTCAGTCTATTTATTATAAGCTGGTGATCCTCCAATCCCTTAGAATCAAGTTTTCCTATGACTCTGTCGGAATCTCTGACAGAAGTTACCTCTGGATTCACTACAATAAGTGCCCTATCCGCACCTACTACGGCATTTTCAAAACCATGTTCGATTCCTGCAGGACAATCTATTATGACGTAGTCATATTCCTTTTTCAGTTCATGAATTAAATTCATCATCTGATCGGAACTCACATCATCTTTATCTCTCGTCTGTGCCGTAGGCATGAGATAAAGGTTTGTCAGTCTTTTGTCCCTTATAAGGGCCTGCTTTAACTTACATTTGTTTTCAACCACATCCAACAGTGTAAATACAATTCTATTTTCAAGACCCATGAGCACGTCCAAATTTCTGAGCCCTGTATCTCCATCAACCACCACAACATTTTTCCCCAAGAGAGCAAGTCCTGTACCTATATTAGCCGTAGTAGTAGTTTTTCCTACACCACCTTTGCCTGATGTTACTACAATTGTTTCTCCCATATATGCTGCCTGATTTTCAAACATTAGACAAATCTGCTATCCAATAATCAGGCCTTTTCACCTCTTCTTTCTCTCTTATATTTTTTATTTTTATCTATTATCAATTATTCTCAATATTCTAAGTCTTGAACAAAAAACCATCTACAACACATTATACTAAATGTAATAAAAATAATCCATAATATTAAAAAACTTTCATATTCCAATGAATGCCAGTTTAACTCAGTATCAACATATAAATTGGAATAGCCGCCAGGCTGGCAATAGTTGTCACAACTGTATTTACTGTAGCATATTTGTAATCTGCATTATAATTTCTTGAAACTATAGCCGTATTTGTCATAACAGGCATGGCAGCCTGGATTACAAATACATTTTTCATAAGTGTTGGAACAGAACCGCGGCATAACAAAAGCATGATTACCGGACAGACAAAAAATCTTCCCAAGAGTATTGCCAATACATCTTTTCCAAACTCCAACTCTTTAAAGTTTACAAAATAAATTGTTATTCCTATAAATATCATGGCTAGGGGAGTAGTTAAATTTCCAAAATATCTGCACGTATCCAGAAGGAATTTGGGAACATGAACATTTAACAGCACCAATGCGGATGCCAGTACAAAGCCTATAAGCGGCGGTGAGATAATCCTCTTCAATGTATCAAATGAGAATATTCTGGCAGTATCTCCCTGGCCGTCCCTGCTTATTTCATAAGCGCCAAGAGTCCAAAAAAATGAAGTATTTGCTATATAATACAGCAGTACATCCGGTATACTCTTTGTACCGAATAAAGCCATATTCACAGGCAGGCCGATAAATATCGAATTTGATACAAAAAACATGGATCTGAAAGTGCCAATCCTCCCTTTTTTAACTTTTATAATTTTAGAAATCACCACGGCAATTACATAACAAATTGCCATGGATGCAAAGGGAATATACAGCCCTCTCGCCATACTAATCAATTTGTCTTTATTAAAATTTTCTTCAAACTGGGATATCATAAGGCATGGAATAGCCAAATTGCAGACCAATTTTGAAAAAGCCTTTGAAGAATCCTGACCCAGCCATTTTTTATAACATAAAAAATAGCCTGTTGAAACCATTATAACTATACTCAATACACTTTCCAATGCATTTAAAATTACCATTCTATCCTCTCCCTAATAGCATCAAATTCAAACATATTTATTGGGGAGATAAGGTTCTACTATGATTGTATTCCCTTTTATCCTAGCTACTTCGGGATATTCAGGTCTAACATTATCCTCAGGGGACCTGGTAACTATATTTGAAATCTGGAGCATTTCCGGCTGAAGGCAAATCGATGCAACTATGGCTTTGGAATTGCCGCCAAATCCGGCATGAACATAACCTCTAAGTGAACCAAAGACTATTATGTTTCCCCCTGCATATATTTCCGAGCCAGCATTTACATCTCCAATTATAACTATATTTCCCGAGTAATCTATAACTTGTCCACTTCTTACGGTCCTTCTCAAGAATTTGGTCCTTCCCTCATAAATTCCCGAAAATATTTTGTTTGGTTTTTCATTGCTGTCCTCAAATATACAATCTTTTATTAAAAATTTTTCAAATAATACATCTTTGAGTTTGGCAAATTGCCTCTGATTTATGTATTTTAATTCCGTGGTTATCTTGATAGTGCATCCTCTATAAAACATGCTTCCCACGGAAAGTCTTTTAATTAAGTATTCGAGCATCTCCTCAAAATCTTTAAATCTATTCATATTTATAATTACATTTATCCCATCTCTATTGCCCTTAACCATTATACTATTATCTATCATATCAGCCTCCACAAGTCACATATAATAATAATTCAATACCTTCTATATAATTCCTTCTCAAACTATATTATGACATAAAATTTGCGAATAGACTAAGCTATTCGCAAGTTATTTTTATTTATTGCTGTTCTGTCCGGTAAGAGTACCATTTGAAGTAAAATATGCAGAATAAATATCTCTCGCCACAGTAGCTGCTCCTTTTCCACCCTGTCCACCATCAAACAGAACCACGGCCACAGCTATCTGAGGTTTGTCACTTGGGGCAAAGCCAATATATTCAGCATAATCGGTTCTTCCCACCTGTTCTTGATTTCCCAAACTCTGGGCAGTACCGGTTTTACCTGCAGTACCTATTGGAAATCCTGCAAATACTTTTGCTGCCGTACCTCTTTCATTAACAGCGCTCATTCCGGCTTTAACTGCCTGTAAATTATCCTGGCTTATGCCGGTTTTCTGTATAACTTCCGGATTGACCTTTTCAATAACTTTTCCATTTGGATCCAGGTACTGCTTTACAAGATGCAATTTATATCTGGTACCGCCATTGGCAAGAGTTGCAACATAATTTGCTATCTGAAGAGGTGTAAATTGGTTTAACCCCTGACCTATAGCGGCATTTTCTATATTGGCAGGTACCTTCAACTGTGCATGGGCATCTGAAATAGTTATACTGTATATCACATTTATCAGATTGTCCATCTGACTGTCACTGACATCTTTTTTATTATCGGGATCTTCAACTGCAAGTTCTGAAAACAATTTTTTATATTCCGACCTGTCAAAGGAACTGGTCCCATCTTTTATAGAATTCCTTATCAGTGTCTTGATATTGTTCTTGGTCGCAGTAGTTTGATTGGAATCGTCATTTCTGTCATATAAATCCACGGTAACTACCTTGTGTCCAAAATCATCCTGACCGTTTTTAAGTATTGACATGGTTTTCCAAAGATAAGTGTCTGCATAGACATTTCTATTTGAAGCAGTATTATACACCTGTCCGTACTTTTCCGGTATCTCTATTCCCGTAGCCGGTTTAACACTGCTCTTCGGGTTTGCACCAAGTCCAAATTTCCATGCATACTTAGCCAGGATATCATCTCCAAAAGCATCCCTGAGTTTTTTCCCCACTGTCATGAAGTAGGGGTTGCTGGATTTTTGTATGGCAGTTATAAGATTTACAACTCCCTGTGGTCCATCTGTCTTAAACTGTACAATTTTACCGCCCTGATCAAAAAAGCCCTGGTCATTTACAGTAAAAGCTGGAGTTATGGTTCCACTTTCAAGTGCTGCAATGGCCGTCATGGGCTTAAAAGTTGAACCTGGAGGTACAAGTGACTGTGTAGCATAGTTATAAAAAGGCTTCGGATATATATCATAGACATCTTTTCTTATAGTGCTGTTGTTTTTTATGCTCTTATCTATCGGGAAAAGAGTATCCAGCACTTCATTTTCACTTTCTCCCGGGTAATTAGCCGTAATTCCACGTGATTCAATATAATTTTTTCCAAACTGCTCTAAATCAGGGTTAAAATACTGATTGTACATCTCCGAACTAAGTTTGCCCGGAACTGCAAAAGAATTTGGATCATACCTGGGCACCTGTGCCATTGCAACTATACTTCCCGTATTGACATCAATCACCACTGCAGTACCTCTCGTAGCATTTGCAGTATTGGAACCTGTCATCTGATTGGGATTGGATTTGAGATCCGACAGGGTATTTTCAAGTGAAGTCTCAGCAGCTTTCTGAACATCCTTGTTTACTGTAAGCTGTACTGTTTGACCCGGATAAGGTTCCCTCTTGCCAAGTTCTTCAGTTATTCTTCCGTTTTTATTGAGTTTTACTATTCTTCCACCTTTTGAACCCTTAAGTCTATCTTCAAAAGCTCCTTCGATGCCCGCCTGACCTACATAATCACTATTTACATCATATCCTTTTTCCGTATATTTTTCATAGTTGGAGGATATTTTCGATATATACCCTATAAAATTAGAACCCAAATCACCATTGGGATAGGATCTTATAGGCTGCGTAGTTACATCTATTCCCGGAAGTTCATTCAACATCTGCAAAAATTTAAAAGCAGTGTCCTTTTTTATGTTGCTGGCTACAGTCACAGGTTTATACCCGGAAAAGCTCTGCATCTTCAGGGCATCCTTGACAATCATAAATCTTCTCTGCTGATTCAGAGAATAGGCAGTGCTTATATTGTACTGTTTTACAAGCTTTTTAAAAGTATCTTTTGGAGATATCTTTAAAAGTTCTTTGTTAACCATACTTTTTAACTCGTCGTCAGAAATATTCTTGTTTTCACTTTTGATTTTCTTTTCTATAGGTTCATTCAATCCTCTGTCCCTTTTAAACTTAATTTCAAGATTTGTCCTGGTTTTTTCATCGTCACTCTTGAATTCAAATCTAAATGGATTTATCTTGAGTTCGAAATCATCCTGCTGACTTTCGCCGCTGTCATCCAATATTTTAAATACTCTACTCATGGTAGGGAAAAAAACTTTATCACTCTCATCCGCCTGGTTATACACCAACATATATCCCTGGCTGCTGGTAGCCAAAATCCTTCCTTTGTTGTCCAGGATCTTCCCTCTTGGAGCTATATCCGGAATTTCTCTTATGGATTTATTATTGGACTGTTCCTTATAATCCTGGCCCTTTACAACTTGAAGAAAGAAAAGTCTTCCAATAATAACAGCAAAAACAACCAACATAATTACTACAAGCGCAGTGTATCTTGTAACATTGGAATACCTTTTTTCTCTCACAAGGTACCACCTCCACTTTTATAAATTTTTCTCCCCTTAGAATTTCCATTTAACCTGCATATAATCTTTCCTGCAGAAATTATAAACCGGTTTATACATAAAGATACACAAAATCATATCATAAAAAGCAGAGAAAAACACATTTATCATATTTACATACACTCCACCCAAGTAGAGGATACTCCATACTAAAATTCCCTTAAACAGAATCAATAAAAAGCAGGAGATAACGGGAATAAGTCTTTTTTCTTTGATTATGCTGTTTCCTACAACTCCCGCCATGATACAAACTATCATATTGGTAAAAGAATTTATTCCAAATCCCTGGGAAAAATATACATCCTGAAGTATTCCCGCAAATACTCCCAGCCACAATCCTTCCCATTTTCCATTTACAATGGAATAGCAGATTATAAAAATTGACAGCAAACTTGGATAAAATGTTCTTATAGCAAAAAAAGGCATCAACACATTATCCAAGATAAATAATACAATTGACAAGAGAGTAAGAACTAATATTTTTTTCATCTTTTACCACCCTAGTATTTAATATCCACTTTATTTTTGGGAACCACTATGAGCAGTTCCTGAATTTTATCAAAATTTACATAAGGTTTTATCACAGCATTTTTCATTACCTCTCCCTTATCATCTTCTACACTTATTACAGAACCAATTCTTATTCCCTGGGGATATGAATTGTCAATTCCCGAAGTTAAGATTTGATCGCCTTTCTTAATGGTGGATTCCGGGGGAAGATAATAAAGTTTGGCCAGATATTTATTCTCACTGTCCTTATATCCCTTCACAATACCACTGTTAGTTGCCCCACTTGAGGCTGATGAGCCTGCAACTGTGCCTCCCACTGCCAGATTTTCATTAGTCAGGCATTGAATTATGGACCAGTTCTTCTCCACATGGATGACTTGACCCACAAGGCCGTCTGCAGTAACAGCAACCATCTGCTTGCCTATTCCGTCCGCACTTCCCTTATTTATTGCAAATTCATCCAGAATCCCATCAGCACTTTTGCCTATTATGTCACAACCTATATAACTATATTCTGCCCTCTGCTTTTTAAAATTAAGTTCTTTCCTGAGCTGCGAGTTTTCATTTTTTAAAGAATTATATTCTACTAGCTTATTCTTCAATAAACTATTTTCCTTTTTCAGTGTCAAATTTTCATCCTTTACCTCAGAAAAATTTATAATAAAACTTATGCAGTTTTTTATCCCATTGTTAAAACCATACAAACCCTTTTGAATTGGGTTAAAAGTAACACCTATACCATTTCTTAAGACTGATTTGCCGCCGCCCCTGATACTAAAAGGAATTAGAATCAAAAATATAATTGAAAGTATTATTATAGTTACTATCAACTTATTTTTTAAAAATTTCATGGCTTATCACTATTTTCTACTAGCTACTATTTTATCAATAGTATCTAGGGCTTTCCCCGCACCAAGTGCAACACAGTCAAGGGGTGCTTCAGCTATATGAACAGGCATGTGGGTTTCCTGATTTATCAACAAATCCAGTCCTTTAAGCATAGCTCCTCCCCCCGCCAGCATGATTCCTTTGTCCATTATATCTGATGCAAGTTCCGGAGGTGTTTTCTCAAGTGTGGTCTTTATAGCTTCGATTATAGCCGATATAGGCTCTTTCAAAGATTCTCTAACTTCACTCTCAGTTATATTTATAACTTTAGGTAATCCCGAGATCAGATCTCTTCCCCTTATCTCCATGGATTTATCCTCTTCATCCATTTCAAAGGCCGAACCCAATTCAATCTTTATATTTTCCGCCGTTCTTTCCCCTATCATAAGATTGTATTCCTTTTTTATGTAGCTTATTATGGCTTGATCCAATTCATCTCCTGCAATTCTTAAAGATTTGCTTGTCACAATTCCTCCAAGAGATATTATTGCAACCTCCGTGGTGCCACCTCCTATATCCACAATCATGCTTCCGGTTGGCTCATTTACAGGCAAACCAGCCCCAATAGCAGCTGCCATAGGTTCTTCCATGAGAAGTACGTCTCTTGCACCTGCATGTTTTGTAACTTCCTCTATAGCCCTTCTCTCCACTTCGGTCACACCTGAAGGGAAACACACAAAAATCCTAGGGCTTGTGAATGCCGATTTAGGACTTACCTTTTCTATAAATTTCCTAAGCATAGTATGAGTTACGTCAAAATCAGCAATAACTCCATCTTTAAGCGGCCTGACAGCAACTATATTCCCAGGTGTTCTTCCTATCATATCTTTGGCCTCGTTACCTATTGCCATCACCTTTTTAACATTGCTGTTTATATTTATAGCCACTACAGAAGGTTCCCTAAGCACTATTCCCTTCCCTTTAACATATATCAGCGTATTAGCTGTCCCTAAGTCAATTCCCATATCTCTGGTCATTCCAAAAAATCCCATTTATATTTTCTCCTTTCAATCTCTCAAAATTCCTTTTTCTTTTAAACTTACGTATACTCCCCCGCCTATTATCAAATGGTCAATCAACTGTATACCTAAAAGCTCACCACACTTTTTTAATCTATAAGTCACATCTATATCTTCATCGCTGGGTGATGGATCTCCTGAAGGGTGATTATGACAAACTATTATGGAAGCGCCATTCTTTTTTATTGCATAAAAAAACACTTCTCTTGGATGAACTATGGAAAAGTTTAAACTCCCAATAAATACATTCTTAATTCCTATAACTACATTTTTGGTGTTCAATATCACCACTTTGAGATATTCCTGTTTTAACTCTTTCATTTCCTCCATAACCAGCATTGCTGCGTCCTCAGGATTACATATTTTGCAATCATTTCCACCTTTATAGGATCTAAATCTCTTTGACAATTCAACTACCGCCATAATCTTGGCAGCTTTTGCCTTTCCCACACCACAAATACAGGTAAGATCTTCCAGACTAGAATTGAAAAGCCCATTTAGTCCTCTACTATTCTTTATAATTCTGCTGCTCAGTGATATTATATTTTCTCTTTTAGTACCACATCCAAGTACTATAGCCAAAAGTTCCGCATTGGACAGGGATTCTGATCCATATCTAAACAGCCTCTCCCTTGGTCTTTCATTTTCCGGTAAATCCATAATTTTCAACATATTATTCATTTAAAAACTCCTATTATAAATTTACCCCCATCTTTCTTAACATATTATACAACTTATTTAAAGGTAATCCTACTACATTGTAATAACATCCGTGAATTTTTTCTACGAAAATTCCTCCATAACCTTGTATACCATAGGATCCCACTTTGTCTTTATATTCTCCGGTTTTTAAATATCTTTCTATCTGTCTATCATCTATTTTAGAAAATTTAACATTAGTACATGCAAAATCACTATAGATCTCATTAGAACTCTTATCTACAATCGATATTCCAGAATATACCTGATGTTCCTTTCCGCTCAAGGCCCTCAACATACAAAAAGCTTCCTTGCTGCCGCTGGGTTTCCCCATTATTTCTCCATCAAGAAATACTACTGTATCACATCCTATTATTATTGAATCTCTACATGTACATTTATTACATACATTTTTGGCCTTGCCTTCAGCCAATTTCATGACATATGAGGAACAATCCCCCTGAAAAGCAACAGAATCTTCATTAAAATCGCTTACTATCACTTGAAAATTCTTTACCAATCTTTTCAAAAGTTCCCTTCTTCTGCTAGAAGCCGAAGCCAATACAATTTTCAAGCCATCACTTCCTAATACCTTCTATATAATATTATAGCCATAATTATGCCCACTATAGACATAATATTTATTTTAAAATTTACACCAAAAGTCAATACTATAACTTTCAGATTTAAAACTAAGGGTTTAGACATCCCAACTGCATAGGAATCTCTAAAAAAGTTTAAAAAGCTCAAGCTGCTTCCAATAATATTTCCAAGAATACTTCCCAATACAGCTCCTAGAAATATAAAAATCCATAAGAGCCCTCTTTTCTTCCCCGACCCTTTCACACAAAACCCCCTACCTTAATAATATATCCTATATAGTTTATCATTTAATAAATGCATAAACAAGTATATATATTATTGTTAAAAAAAATTTTTTAATTCAATATACATAAATGGCATGTATTAGTTCATATACTAATACATGCCATTTATGATAATAGCCTCTAAAATATTCTAAGTTCAATTGGAACCTATCTTTTTCAATACATTAAACAGATAAACATAATTTTCCTCACTGTTGTCCTTCGTTATTTCCCCTGGAAGCTTATTTATATATTCGTTTAATTCGTCTAAAACCAATTTATTTTTACCGCCTGCAGCCCTGTCCTTTTCAAGAGAAGAACACCATTTCTTCAGTTCGGAAGTTTGTATGGACTCTACATCTTTTGATGAAAGCTTATTTAATATTTTTAAGTTTGCATCTATTATCTGGACTATTTCAGTATTGCACACATCTTCCTGCTTCACTGTAAACACCATCTTTGAGGTTTCCACATTTTGTCCATTGAGAGATTTCATAATTTTATCCGCATCATTTTGCAGAAAAATTCCCAAAAAAACTCTTGTCTTATCCGGCTCTGCAATATAAAAGGGAAGTCCATATTTAGAAAGCAGCTCTTTTTCTTTTTCCGCATTATTTTTATCTCTGTAAATTCCACCTTGAACAGCTATAAATTTTATATCTCCCTTTTTTAAGGTGGAAGTACTTTGGGATGTGCCTTCATAGTTTAAATTGCCTGGATCTTTCAACATAACTTGAAATATAAAAGTCCCCAGTATAAATGCTGACAAAAGTATTGACGATATCAAAATCACGAAAGTTTTAGAATTTTTATCCTTTTTTAAATCATACCGTGTGTATCTCATTTTTTTCACCCCTATTTACGTTATTTATATATTATTATTAGGGTATGAAAAAAAATATAACCTCTAGATGTCAATTTTAACTCCCTCTAAATCCGGCTCAAGCAATATCACATTCCAATTATCTTCCAGTTCATCCAAAAAACCTTTCATGGATTCCACAAACTCGTCTGTATTTTTATCAAGGACAGCCATAAGTGTGGAACCGGAGCCACTTATAAATTCACCTATAGAGCCAAGCTCTCTCGACCTTTTAAATATGGCTTCAGAATTTTTTATTAAATTTTTTCTATAAGGCTGGTGCACCTTATCTCCGAAACATATTCTCAATTTATCAAATTCACTGTTATAAAGTGCACTTATAAGCATGGCGGACCTCGATATATTGAATATGCAGTCCTCTTTCAAATAGGTATTCGGCAGCACTTTCCTCGAAAAATCGGTATTAATTTGAAAAGATGGTATCATTGCGGCAAACTTCAATTCATCTGGAACAGTTACCCTTGAATACTTTACCTTTCCCCCTGCTTTAAGAGATACTAACATCCCGCCCAAAGCAGCCGGCACCACATTATCTGGGTGCCCTTCTATTTTCACAGCCAGATCAATCATATCTTCCAAGTTCATCCTGTTTCCCATAATAGCATTGGCAGCTGCTATACCGCCAACTATACAGGCGGAACTGCTGCCCAGCCCCCTGCAAATAGGTATGTCGCATCTAACTACATTTATTTTAAACCCCCTATAGGGGTATTTCTGTTCATCCATAGTTTTAACTATACTTTCATATATGAGATTATCTTTAAAATCCTTCTCTGATTTCAGGCCGCCGTTGTATATTTCTGTTTGTCCATCTATTTCCTCAACCTCAATTTCATTATACAATCTCAGGGCCATACCCAAAGTATCAAATCCCGGTCCCATATTGGCGGTAGTTGCAGGAATCCTAACTCTTATCTTAGTCATCTCTCAATCACTCCTTATCCAAAACCAAAATTTTTTTTATTGAGCCAGCATATTTTTCGTCTTTTACTTTTTCAATATAATTGTCTAAAGTATCTTCATTATCTGAGATTACAAAAGCTACCACCTCGTACCTATTTTCTGAAAAATCATTGGATAAAATATAGCATTTTTTAAAATTCATGGAGAGGCTCTCTATGATTTTAACCCTATTAACTGTTTTTATCCTCATGAACCACTTGCTCTTCAGTCCCCAGTTTCCATTCACCCTTGCCCTTTCTTTGCCGAATATAACAGGCTCTTCACTTTTATGCTCAATCACATCTGCTATGTCACCGAAAATCGCACTGGCTGTCGGAAACATACCTGCACCCTTTCCCATGAACATCACATCTCCGACTGCATCGCCCTCTACTAATATTCCATTGTATTCATCTTCAATATTTCCAAGAAGTGAATTTTCTCTTACCATCACCGGCATAACAGAGGCATATACACTTTCTTCAAAAGCTCTGCTGATCCCCAAAAGTTTTATACTGCATTTTTTCAACTTGGCATACCTAAAATCATCGCTGTCAATTCCGTCAATTCCCTTGACTTTTATATCTTTCCAGTTCACTCTCCTGTTGTAGGCAATAGTTGACAAGATGGAGAGCTTTCTAGCGGCATCATATCCTTTTACATCAGCCTCGGGATTTGATTCTGCGAATCCCAATTTTTGTGCAAGTTTCAGAGCATTTTCATAGCTCATTTTATCATGGTTCATTTTGGATAATATAAAATTTGCAGTACCATTTAATATGGATTTTATACTTTTTATTTGATTCCCCACAAGGCACTCGTTTATCGGCTTTAACAGGGGTATACCACCTCCTACGCTTGCTTCAAAATGAATAGTAACCCCATTTTCCCTAGCCAATTTCAGAAGTTCATATCCATACTCTGCAATCAAGTCCTTGTTGGCCGTAATTACATGTTTTTTCATGTTTAAAGCTCTTTTCACATATTCATAGGAAGGATCAAGCCCTCCCATAGCTTCTACTATGATATCCACTTTTTCTTTAAAAATATCGTCTATATTTTCGGTTAAAAGTCTGTAATTCCTATTATCTGCATGTTTTTCAATATTTCTTACCAAGATCTTTGACAATACCAGTTCTTCATTTAGCTTACGCTTGAACTTATATTTATTCCTCAATATCAATTCAGCCACGCCGCTTCCTACTACC
Source organism: Clostridium lapidicellarium (assembly GCF_041224415.1). NCBI lineage: Bacteria > Bacillati > Bacillota > Clostridia > Eubacteriales > Clostridiaceae > Clostridium > Clostridium lapidicellarium. The sequence continues at coordinate 147,138 of NZ_JBGFFE010000004.1, forward strand.
CCATAACCCAGCATTGCTATATTTATCATTTAAAAGCCCCCTTTTTTTATTCAATAGCCAAAATCATTAAATAAAAAAAACTCCCCCCATCATGGGACGAGTTTTTGTCGCGTTTCCACCCAAATTGGCAGTAAAATCAACTGCCATCTCTACGTCTTTAACACAGACCTGTGGAAATATCTATTGTTTAAACTTCAATATACAACTCAGAGGTGGTTTTCGACAGTTCATACCTGGGGAATATTTCAGCCTGTGAATTCCCCTCTCTAAAAGCGGTTTACTGTTTACTCTTCCTCGTCATGGTTTTTTCCATATAAGAACAAAATCATATTCATTCTACTGCAAGCAAATTAACTTTTATGACATTTTTCAAATTTCTTATATATCCCAACAGCTCGTTCACCTCTATTTCAAGCTTAGAGGCATCAAAAGTTATAGATACAGTTGCAGCATTATTAATAGGTATGTCCTGATTTATAGTGAGTATGTTGCCCTCTTTTTGAGCTATTATATCAAGTATCTTGGATAAGGTACCTGCCTTATGGGCTAAAACCAAACCAACCGTTATCTTGTGTCCAACTATACCTTCGGATAATGAAAAAACTGCATCTTTATATTTATAATAAGTACTTCTACTTATTCCAACACGTCTTACCCCTTCTGATATATCCTTTACCTTTTTAGTTCTCAAAAGTTCCTTTACCTTTACTACCTTGGTAAATATATCTGGAAGTATCCTGGCATCAATTATAAGAAACCTAGCATTCATAAAAAATCCCGTCCTTGTCCGTAAATAAAATACACATGTCCACTTGAATATGTAAACTATGATAACACAACTACTACAAATAATCAACAACTTTTATAAAAAAAATTAAAGACGACAAAATGCCGTCTTATATGTTCAATCTTCAAATATTATATATGGAACTGTAACTACGGCTATATTTCTCATTCTGAGAAGCATCGTCCTGATAAACAGTGCCGTCTGGTTATGAAGGATATTGCCCCACCATTTCGTAACTATAAGCTGGGCTAAAACCACTGTTACAGTGTCCTTGGGTCCTGCTGCATATTCCTCTGACTTGATAAATTTAACCAGGGGACCCAATATACTCCTGTAGGGAGATTTCTTTACCACTATTGGTATATCTACATTGTATTCATGCCACCTTTTCAAAAGTCTGGCAGTAGCTTCATCATCTACAGACACATGAAAAATTATTATATTGTCCGAAATGGTCCTGGCATAATTTAGTGCTTTCAGGAAGGATTTATTTAAAGTGTCTATAGGTACTATTACATATCGTTTTTGTTTGGACAAGTCCACCTTTTCCTTGGGCCTTTCGCTCACCGGAAGTTTTAACTGTCTGGCCACTTCAGAATAATGATTTTTAATAGCCATCATAATATAAACTATCAGAGGCGTCAGTACGAATACAACCCATGCTCCGCTCAAAAACTTAGTTATTCCCAATATGACAGCCGTCGCAAAAGTAACAAGTGCACCTATACCATTTATGGCAGCCCTGCGGATCCAGCCTTTGCTTTTAAGTCTTATCCATCTTTTAAACATTCCCGCCTGGGACAACGTAAAGGATATGAAAACTCCCACTGCATATAGGGGCATCAAATAGTGAGTATCTCCCTGAAACATAATAACTAGCAGAGATGATACCAATCCAAGGCTTATTATCCCATTTGAGTATCCAAGTCTTTTACCTCTTTTGGCAAACTGTCTTGGAGCAAATCCGTCTTTGGCTATGAAGGCCAAAAGCAGCGGTAATCCTGCAAATGCAGTATTGCTGGCCATTATGAGTATAATGGCAGTAGTTGCCTGAACCAAATAGAACATGACGGTTCCTCCAAATACCTGGTGAGCTATTTGGGCAACCACGGTCATATTGGGATTAGGCACTGCATGGTACAAGGTAGCAAGATAGGAAACTCCCCCAAATATCACAAGCACTACCAGCGCAAGAAGCTCCAGGACCCTCTTGGCGTTTTTCTGTGAAGGTTCCTTGAAGTTTGGGATGCCATTACTCACCGCTTCTATTCCAGTAAGTGCCGTACACCCTGAAGAAAAGGCTCTCAAAAACAATACAACGGTTATATCGGAAACTACCGGAGGTATTTTATAAATTGGCTTGGGTACATATCCCAGTACCTTTACTTTAAATATTCCAAAAAATATCATAATCAATATGACGACCATGAATAAATAAGTGGGAGTGCCGAATACCTTGGCGGACTCTCTTATCCCTCTCAAATTACCTATAGTTATAATAAATATAAACAACAATGTTATGGCAACCCTATAGGGCAATAATACAGGTATTGCAGAAATTATAGCTGCCGTACCTGCAGACGTACTTACAGCCACCGTTAAAATATAGCCAATAGTTAAAGATGCCCCTGCCACAAGTCCGGGAATTGTTCCCAAATTATCCTTGGCGACAATATAGGAACCCCCCCCTTGAGGGTAAGCATCTATAGTTTGTCTATATGAAAGTGTGACTAAAATCATTAAAAATACAATACAAAGTGCCGAATAAAACATGTATTTATACGACATTATACCCAGAACAGGTATGAGAACCCAAAGTATCTCTTCACCCGCATATGCTACAGAGGATATTGCATCGCTTGACAATACGGGCAGTCCCCAAAATACATTGAATTTTTCGGATTTCAACTCATTGGTTTTCAAACTTTTGCCAATTAATAATCTTCCCAATTTAGATACCATTTTTTGCACCCCTAAAAGTAAATTTTACCTTAACTTTAGTATGGAATGATTATATATTATTATTCACTTTTATAACAGTTTTCTTTTCAAGACTTTAAGGCTATTTTTAACGGAATACGACAATTTAATTGCGAATGCATCATATCCCATATGTTTTTCTAATCCATGCTTACCTTTATTTAATCATTCATATACTTGATAATTTGACATATTTTAATTACATGTGCTACTTCCAATGGATTAAAATTATTTAAGTTTTTGTGCCATTTCATTCATATTGGATACTAAAGAGAGCACCTCTTGTAAGCTAGCATTGATCTGTTCAACAGATGCCGCTTGATTCTCACTGGCCTTCAGAGTGTGAGCTGAAACCTCCACGGTTTTTGAAACCGACTTCTGAATGCTTGAAGTGAGCTTTACAATATTTTCAGCTGTTTCTTTGGAATTATCCGAGAGTTTTCTTATTTCATCAGCTACTACGCCAAAACCCTTCTCATATTCTCCAGCTCTTGCAGCTTCAATAGCTGCATTTAATCCTAACATCTTTGTCTGATCTGCAATATTTCTTATATATCCTATAATCTTATGGATCTTTTCCGAAAGTTCCCTTATATTCTGTATTTCCTTATTGAGGGACTGCTGATTTTCCGATACACTTACGGCAGATGAAGAGAGTTCTTCTACAGATGCAGCTATCTGATCCAAATTTTCATTTGCAATTTGGCTCAAATTCTTCATTTTATACTGATTGTATCCCAATTTTGAAAGCACATTTGCAATCATGTACAGCACATTTGCGGCAGCTTCCACCTTATCCCTCTCTACAATCTTGACTTTCCTAAGAGCTTTTATATATTCTTCTGGAGCAACACCTATCTCCCCTGCTATCTTTCTGAATTTATCTTCATCCGGTTTTTCGGTAAGAACTTGTCCCCCAAACATATTTCCAATAACTTTCCCGTTTAAAAATACGGGAGCAGCAAAATCTACAAGTCCTGCATGAATCGAAAAGACAATTTTTATCTTTAATTGTGTCAAAAAATTATAAATTCCAGCAAAGAGATATATTACTGGAATTTATATGACACTTTATTTTATCTTTCATCTACACTATTCTAAAGGAATCCACCATGGTGCATTTTCTAATCCTTGTGAATNTTAATATTTAACGTATTTGCAGCAAAATTTTATTTCAAAATGAATTAAAAAATTCCATGATATAATAATTATATCACGGAATTTTAATTGCCCTGATTGCACATGTAAAGATTAAATTATTCTAAAGGAATCCACCATGGTGCATTTTCTAATCCTTGTGAATGAAACTGCATTTGTAAGTCCCTCACCTGTAGGTCCGGCTATGGTAAATGTGGTGGGGCCCTCTCCACCAAATCCTATTCCTGCATAGGAAGGTGCATTTTTCACAAATATGGTTGTGTCTATTGCCCTTGCCATCGCAGTCAGATTATCCACGTTCTTCGAATGCATTATGGCAGTATGCCTGTTGCCATGTTCGTCTTCTACGGCTGTCTCCAGAGCTTCATCAAAATCCTTGACCTTGACTATGGAAAGTATGGGCATCATTAGCTCAAGCTGTACAAATGGATGAGAGTTCTTGGCCCTGTATATAAGGCACTCTATTTCATCTGAAACCCTCTCACCTATGCTCTCCATCAGATATTTGGCGCTCTTGCCTACAAAGGCCTTGTTTATAGAGTATTTTCCCGTCTGGCTGTCCCTGTTCAAAACCGTATCTACCAGTTTCCCAGCCTGGGCATCATTTATTTCGTAGACAGCCCTGTTTTCCTTCATATGTCCAATTAAATCCTCGTACACGTCTCCTACGACTATTGCTTCCTTTTCAGCTATGCAGGGCAAATTGTTGTCGAAGCTGCATCCATTTATTATGTCCTTTGCCGCCTTTTCAATATCTGCAGTTTCGTCAACCACTACAGGAGGGTTTCCTGCACCCGCACCTATGGCCTTTTTCCCGGAAGAAAGCACCATCTTTACTATTCCGGGGCCACCTGTGGCAACGAGCATCCTTATTCTTCTGTCCTTTAAAAGTATGTTTGTATTTTCAAGTGAAGGTTTCGACACTGCAGTAAGCAAATTGTCCGGACCGCCTGCTTCCCTTATGGCTTTGTTTAAAATTTTCATGGTTGTCACAGATGTCTTGAAAGATCCGGGGTGAGGTGAAAATACCACAGTGTTCCCCCCGGCCAGCATGCATATTGCATTGCAGACAACAGTTGATACCGGGTTTGTGGACGGTGTTATGGATCCTATTACACCGAAAGCCCCACGCTCAATTAAAGTAAGTCCCTTGTCACCTGTGATAGCCTCTGGCTTAAGTACTTCCGTGCCCGGCGTCTTTTCAGCCGTAAGTTTCAATTTTAAATACTTATGGTCAACTCTCCCCATTCCAGATTCCTTAACGGCAAGGTTGGCAAGTGACATGGCGTTGTCCATTGTTGCCTTCCTCATGGCAGCTATAAATCTCTCACGCTGTTCCAGAGTATAATTTTTAAATTTTTTCTGGGCTTCATAGGCTGCATCTATAGCCTCGTCCATGCTGCCAAATACTCCGTCGCTCACTTCCTGTTTCTTAGTGTCCTTCTCGTTTAATTCCTTCAATACCCTCTCTACTATCTGGGATAAATCACTACCATTTAATTCCATCTCTTATTACCTCCTCAAAAACTTTTATTTTCTGCTGTTTTTATTCCATTCAACTTCATCCACAATTCCAACAATGGAGGTATCCGNCTCCATATTTTGAAACATTAGTATCTTCATCTACTGTACCTCCGCTAACTCCTATAGCTCCCACAATATTGCCATTTACCTTTAAAGGAAATCCCCCTGAAAAAGTCAGCACGTTTCCATCATGAGTAAGTCCATAGAAATCCCCTCCTGGCAGCGAAGCATCATATAAATCTCCTGTCGGGCTTTTAAGTGCTGCAGCTGTATGCGCCTTTTTGAAAGCAACTTTCAAACTTATCAGCAGAGAATCATCCATTCGTTCCATTACTATGACATTGCCATCAAAATCCACAATACATATCACCATCGGAACTCCTATTTCCTTAGACTTTTCTATACATTTCTCAGTTATATAACTGGCAATTTCCCTATTGAGAGATTTTTTTACCAACAGTCCATTTTCAGAACCGCCGCCGTTGTGATTTCTCTCATTATCTGTAAATTCAGCCAATCTTTCTTTTGCCTTCTTTAAAATATCCTTATAGTCAAAATATCTAGCTACAGCATAAATAGCATCTGATAACCTGTTTACATATTTCTGCAGATTGCTGCTTACCTCGTAATGGTTTTTTAGTTCAGATATATACCTTTCTGCCCTTCTCACATCCGTTCTTGCCACATCAAGGTGGGCAGATTCCACAGTTCCGCCTGGCACTATAAATCCATTCTGTATGGGACGCATCTTGTCAAGTTCATCTATAGTGTTTTCCAGAGATACAACATCTTCATCCTTTATTCGATCCTTGTAATTTTCGGTTCCAAGTGAGGCCAGTTCTGCTGCAACCTCAAAGAGAGTTTTCTGTATCTTTAACAATTTATCTTTCAGTTTTTTATCTTTAACATAAGCTCTTGCCAGACCAATTGATGAATTTGCCTCATCTATGCTTCCATAGGCCCATACTCTCAAATCATATTTGTTTGTTCTCTCACCGCCTACTAAACTGGTAGTCCCTTTATCACCAGTCTTAGTGTATATTTTCATATAAATCACCACCTAAATGCCATGCTAGTGCTTATTCCATTCAACTTCATCCACAATTCCAACAATGGAGGTATCCGCAGGTATGCTGTTTCCCACTTCGGTTGCATTCCTGGCTCCGCTTCCCGTAACTACAATTACAATTTCATTGACTCCAGCACCAACTGTATCTATGGCAACAACAGGCTCGCCTATTATATTTTCATCTTCATCTATTTTCTTGACTATAAGCAGTTTGCTTCCTGTAAGTTTTTCATTTTTTTGTGTGGAAACGACATTTCCAACTACCTTGGCTAAAAACATGTATATCCCCCTCTCATCAAGTGATTCTTAGGTCCAGGTGGAGTTTGCTTATAAAAAATGTTTTCTCCACCTTAACCTTAGAAGAACTTATCCAGGCGCGTAGCAGTGCTTATCTCCCACTTTGAAAAGCTGGGAGTATTAGCAATGGTAGCGTTCGGATCAATTTCAGGTGTTCAATAATATTTCACAGTTATATTATTATTGTCCATATAATCTTTTGCAAGAGGAGTTACAAGCGAGTCTCTTTTTATATAAATTTCCCTTGAATCCATATTGGCTAAAATATCCTCTGCAGTTACAACATGAGATAATATTCTGCCCGTACCAGCCAGATCACTGCCGGCAGCGGGAGGCACGCCGTCTTCTTTTTTACTCTCTGTGAGCGGACCGCCGCCGCGTCCGTTTAAAAGAATAAATTCATTTTCCAAAGTCCCTTTCAGTTCATCTCCCCGGATAAAATCAACCCCGAGGCTGCACAAATTATCTCTGTAGTTCGATATCAATCTATTATAGGCCTTGTTTTTACTAAGTCCCAGGCTCATATTCCTCGGATTTTCAGGATCAAAACTGTNAAGTCCCTTTCAGTTCATCTCCCCGGATAAAATCAACCCCGAGGCTGCACAAATTATCTCTGTAGTTCGATATCAATCTATTATAGGCCTTGTTTTTACTAAGTCCCAGGCTCATATTCCTCGGATTTTCAGGATCAAAACTGTCCGATACTGCAATTACCTTCTTGTTCATCATAAGGGATTCCGCTATACCTGTGGTTACCAGGTTATCCTCTATGCCCAGGGCACATTTAGACAGGGTGTTTCTAGTCATGACAGGCACAAGTACCAGATCATCACTTCTTACCGCACCTGTCATCTCCTCCTTACAGTCTATCAACCTTCCATTCAGGCCGTCTACATATTTTCCGGGAATAACTTTCTCTGCGGATTTCGTCATGACTATGTCATATTTGAGGATATCCATGGAAGCCAGCGTTTCAAATATATCTTTTAAATTTACAGCCCCTCCCGATATAAACACAAGCACCCTTTTGTCCAGCATGCCTATAATTCGTTCAGCTATGGTCCTCACCAAATTTTCTATATCCATCTGTTCACCTCGCTTACATATCTCCCGTGCAGGCTTCTCATATGCCGGCATCATTCATGGCAATTCCCGCAGGTGTCACAAGAAGGGGGTTGCAGGGTTTGATAGTCCTTATATCAGTATATTTTTCAAATATGCTCTCTATGTTTTTCAAGCAGCAGGTGCCGCCCACCAGGTAAATTGTATTTACATCATAACCTTTGATATTTTTAAGTACTATATCTGCCATTTTTTCAATTACCGGCCTCACCAGAGGAAACACCCTGTCATAGTTCTCTTCTTCAATCTTATATTTTTCCGCCTTATCGTAATCCATGCCAAGTGCACCGGCTATCACCAGGCTCAGGTGGTGTCCTCCCGTAGGTTCGTCTGCACAGTGTACCACTTTTCCGCCTTTCAATACCGATATCCCGGTGGTCCCACCTCCTACATCCACTACCGCACCTTCATCTATTTTCAAAACATCCGCAGCCGCAGTGGGTTCGTCTATTATGTCTGTGACTGTAAAATCGGCAGCCTCCACTACATTTGAAATAACCTTGGTATTGCCGGAACTTATTCCGGGTGGTATGGCCGCAGCTGCATGCTCGAGCTTCCTCCCCAGGATATTTTCCAGTTTCCTCTTCAAATCCCTGACTATGTCTACCGCCTTCAGATATTCCACAACTATTCCGTCCCTCACAACACTGGCAGAATACAGCTTCCCGGCAGCGGGCCTGTCGTTCTTATCCAGCACCGTTACTACGATATTTGAAGTTCCAAGGTCAACTCCAACTTTCAGATCCTGATCCTCAGGTACCTTATGTGGATTTTGAAAAGATTTTTCCACCTCTGCGATAAATGAATTCGCATGATCAAGCACATTTTTTACCATTTAATCACCTGCTCAAACCTATTATTCTAATCAAGTCACTGCTCTTTAGCTCTGCCGCATTGGCTTCGTCCGTATCTATGTGAAATTCCAGTGCGGACGCGTTGCTCACCCGTATAAGTACGTTCTTGAATATAATTCCCTTGGGGCCCTTGGTTTCCACATCCACCATGTCTCCGTCCTCTACACCGTAGGATTCGGCCTGGTAGGGGAGCATATGGATATGCCTGCTGGCACATATAACTTTATTTTTCAAAACCAGAATTCCCCTGGGACCTATCACTGTGAGAGTTTCAGAATTTCCAAGATCCCTGGATTTCCTGACCGGGGCCTTTATTCCCAGGTTATATGAATCAGTTCTGGATATTTCAATCTGGCTGTACTTCCTAACCGGACCCAAAATCCTCACCTTTGGGAAAAATGCTTTGGGACCTGCAATGGCAACAGTCTCGTTTGCGGCAAACTGGCCCGGCTGTTTTACTTCCTTCCTGACCGTGAGCTCATACCCTTTGCCGAACAAACACTCCAGATCCTGCTGGGTAACGTGAATATGCCTGTTTGATATACCTACCGGTATGGAAAATTCCTTGTTCTTAATTTTACTTTCATTTACTATATTTGCTACTAGATCTTCTACAAATTTTTCACTGACCTGCATTACTCTCTGTCACCCTCCTGTATTTCTTTTGTCTTCTTGTAATGGATGCACAGGTTCCTCGGCTGCCCCTTCCTTCTGGGACATTTGGGATCATGGCATATATTACATACTTCTTTATCTTCCTTTTTGTCTTTCTTTGAGTTCTCTTCTTGAATTTTTTCATCTTCAGAAGGTTTTTCATCCTGCTGGTCATAAACGGCACCGGCATCATACTCAATTTCAACCTCCTGACTTTTCTTTTCCTCAGGTTTTTCCCCTACGTCGGAATTCTTCTCTTCTCCTGAATTTAAATTTTCCCGATCTTTTTCAAGACCGACCGTATATTTTGACTTTATGATACTGTCTAAATCTTTTGCAGGCCTTGGTATGACAACACTGGAATAAACTTTATTGACTTTGCCTGCACTTACTTTTGCCGCATTTATTGCAGCTTTGACAGCTCCTACATTTCCCTCTATTTTTATTGTTACAAGGCCTCTCCCTCTTGTCAGTTCATAACCTATAAGAGTTACATTTGCTGATTTCACACAACTATCTGCAGCTTCCACGGCTGCAGCCATTCCAACAGTTTCTATAATACCAAGGGCCTTTCCACTCATAAAAATCCCTCCCTTGTTAAA
>NZ_JBGFFE010000040.1:0-12137 GCF_041224415.1 Clostridium lapidicellarium
AAATATACCGCATTTATGCGGATTACAGCGTTTCGCAAACGCCTAAAAGGCATATATAATTGAAGGGAGAGTAAAAGTGAAAGATTATGACTTTGATATAAACATAGCTGTTGTTGGGATAGGGCTTATAGGCGGATCTTATGCTATGGCTCTCAGGGCTTTAAAACCCAGAAGTATAATTGGAATAGACAGAGATGGGAAAGTTTTAAAGAATGCTCTGCACAGGGGCATTGTAGATGAGGTATATGAAAGTGGAGGGAAATTTTTAAAAGATGTGGATTTGGTTATAGCAGCTCTTTATCCTGGAGATACGGTGAAGTTTGTGAGAGACAATTTGCAGAATTTTAAGAATGGAGGAATTATAACAGATACTTCAAGTGTAAAGAGAGATGTGGTAAGAGATATAAATTCGTTTTTGCCTGGGCACATTGAATTTGTTGCAGGACATCCCATGACGGGCAGAGAATCCAGGGGAATAGAGTTTGCTTCGGCGGATATTTTTACAAATGCAAATTATATAATAACCCCGAGCAATAAAAATACGGCCAGAGGACTTAAAATCATAGATGAAATGGCCAGAAGAATAGGATGCGGCAGTGTGGTTTATGTGAGCCCTGAAAAGCATGATGATATAATTGCGTTTACCAGTCAGCTTCCACATGCTGCAGCAGTTTCAATTATAAATTCCCACGGGGAAAATTTTATAAATTCTATGTCATCCTTCATAGGGGGAAGTTTTAAAGATATCACGAGAGTTGCACAGATTAATTCTGAATTGTGGAGTGAGTTATTTATGATGAATTCAGATAAACTTATAGATGAAATAGAAATATTTCAAAGAAGTATGGACAGATTGAAGACAGCTTTAAAGGGCAAAGATACTGACATGCTGAAGGATATTTTCGAAAATGCAGCATGCAGAAGGAAATCTCTTATTAAAAGGTGAGGACAGTGATTTTATGAATGTTGTTGATATCAATCTTAAAGAAAAATCCTATAGGATATATATAAAAAGAGGAATTTTAAATTGTATAGGGGAAAAATTGGAAGATATTTATAAAGGGAAAAATGTTGTCGTGATTACTGACTATAATGTGGAGAAATTGTACTTGAACGTGTTAAAAAAATCACTTTTGGATAGTGGATTTGAAGTAAATGTAATATCCATAGAACCCGGTGAAAAGAGTAAGACCCTAGATGTACTCAAAAATGTATATAGGGATTTATGTAAATTTAATATAAGGAGAAATGATATTATAATATCGTTTGGAGGGGGAGTTGTAGGTGATCTGGGCGGCTTTGCCGCAGCTACCTATTTAAGAGGCATAAAGTACATTCAGGTTCCAACTTCAATTTTGGCACAGGTAGACAGCAGCATAGGTGGGAAAGTGGCCGTGGATTTGCCCTGGGGCAAAAATCTGGTGGGAAATTTTTATCATCCGGATGCAGTTTTTATAGATCCTGACGTGCTTTCGTCCTTGAAACGCAGATTTTTTAGTGATGGGATGTCGGAAGTTATAAAATATGGATTTATACGTGACAAAAGCATTCTGAAGGCACTTGACTCCTATTCCAGCAGGGAAGATGTCCTGGCTAATATTGAAGATATAATATATAAATGCTGCAGCATAAAAAAACAGGTGGTAGAAATAGACGAGATGGATTTGGGAAGCAGGATGATATTGAATTTTGGCCATACTTTAGGTCATGCTATAGAGAGATATTATAATTATGATAGGTACAGCCATGGTGAAGCCATAGCTATTGGCATGACTGCAATAACGGGAAAAACTGAGAAAATGGGTATAACCAAAAGCGGTACATATGATTATATGAAATTCACATTGGACAAATATGGACTCCCTACCTGCATGCCTAATTTGGATAAACAATCTGTCATGAATTCCATAGCATTGGATAAAAAGTCTTTAAGTGGTAATATTCTAAATCTCATAGTTTTAAAAGAAACCGGGAAAGCAGTGATAATGAAAGTGAAAATGCCCGAAGTAGAGAACTTCCTGTTTTAGATAAGATAAGATGAAAGGAGGAGGACAATATTGGAATATGTACATATAAATCCGGCAAAATTAAATGGCAAGATAAATGTACCTAGTTCTAAGAGTATATGCCATAGGGCGATAATATGTGCTTCATTGGGTGATGGTGTAAGCAATTTGGAAAATATCAGTTTTTCCAGAGACATATATGCTACCTGTAATGCTGTGGAAAATCTGGGCGTGAAAATATATAGAGGGAAATCTAATTTAACTGTAAAAGGAAATCCCCGGCTGACTGTGAAAAATCCGTATATAAATTGCGGCCAGTCAGGTTCCACCCTGAGATTTCTAGTACCTATAGCAGCCGCAATTGATGAGAAAATTATTTTCACGGGCGGTGGGAAGCTTATAGACAGACCTCTTGACGTCTATTACGACATATTCGATAATCAAAAAATATATTATAAAAATTTTAACGGGAAACTGCCCCTGATTTTAAAGGGAAAATTAAAACCAGGAGATTATGAAGTGAGAGGGGATATAAGTTCCCAGTTTATAACAGGGCTCTTATTTGTCCTTCCTATATTGGACGGAGATTCTTCGGTAAATTTAACTACTGCATTGGAGTCCAGACCTTATGTTGATATTACACTGGATGTATTAAAAAAATTTGGAATAAAAGTATGTGAAGACGGGCTTAAAAGATATGTAGTCAGGGGAAGACAAAAATATGAAAGCAGTGACTATAGAGTGGAAGGGGATTTTTCGCAGGCTGCTTTTTGGCTTGTTATGGGAGCACTTGGAAATGGCATTGTATGCTGCGGACTAAAAAAAGATTCCCTTCAAGGTGACAGGATGATAGTGGATATACTGAAAAAAATGGGTGTAAAAGTTAAATGGACGGGAAACAGTTTGATTGCCATGCCTTCCGATAGAATTTATGGCAGTACCATTGATGCTTCACAATGCCCCGATCTTGTACCCGTACTTGCAGCTTTGGCTTCTGTAAGCTGCGGTACTACTGAAATTAAAAATGCAGGAAGACTTAGAATTAAAGAATCAGATAGACTTAAAGCCATATCATCTGAATTAAATAAAATTGGCGGACATGTTTTGGAAAAAGAAGATGGACTTCTTATAAGAGGAAGGGAAAGGCTGGCTGGCGGTGAGGTAGACAGCTGGGATGATCATAGAATAGCCATGTCCCTGGCGTCGGTGTCTTCAAGATGTTTGAACCCTATGACAATAAAAGGGGCTGAATGTGTCAAAAAATCATATCCGGGATTTTGGAAAGATTTTATGATTTTGGGAGGTAATATATTATGAGCGGAATATGGGGGAATAAAATAAAAATATCCATTTTTGGAGAATCCCACGGAAAAGCTGTCGGTATAGTTTTAGACGGCTTGAAACCTGGTATTGAAATTGATCTTGGATACATAAGAGAACAGATGAAAAGGAGGGCCCCTGGAAATACAAGCTTGTCTACTGCAAGAAAAGAAAATGATGAGTTCCATATACTGAGTGGATGTTTCAGAGGCAGATCTACGGGGACTCCACTTTGTGCCGTGATATTGAACGGCGATGTCAATTCAGAAGATTATGAAGAAATTTCAAATATGCCGAGACCGGGTCATGCGGATTTTACCGGCAGAGTTAAATATAAGGGCTTTAACGATTACAGGGGAGGGGGACATTTTTCCGGAAGACTTACAGCACCTCTGGTTTTTGCCGGTTCACTGTGCAGAAAAGTACTTGAGGAAAGAGGTATAGTGATAGGGAGCCATGTAAAGAGTATAGGCCGCGTGGAAGATAAGTATTCCTTCGATGCTGTTTCCACTGATAAGAACACGCTTGAAAAACTTTCAAAAGATATATTTCCTGTATTGGATAAAGGCTGTGGCGAAAAGATGAAAGACAGTATATTGAGGGCCAGAAAAGAGGGAGATTCTCTTGGAGGAGTTGTGGAAACGATGGTTTTGAACCTGCCGGCAGGTGTGGGGAATCCATTTTTTAATTCAGTGGAAAGTACACTTTCCCAGCTTTTATTTTCTATTCCTGCAGTTAAAGGAGTGGAATTTGGAGAAGGTTTCAACATAGCTGCAATGAAAGGCTCAGAAGCCAATGATGAATACTATATGTCGGAAAATCATGAGATAAAGACCTATACCAACAATAACGGGGGAATTTTGGGAGGAATTACCAATGGAATGCCGCTTATATTCAAGACAGCCGTGAAGCCGACTCCTTCTATAGCAAAAGCCCAGAGGACCGTAAATATTGAAAGCGGTGAGGACGCGATTTTGAGAATAAAAGGCAGGCATGATCCCTGTATTGTACCGAGGGCTGTTCCGGTGATAGAAGCCGCTGCTGTCATAGGTATATTGAATTTGATGTAAGAAATAATTGGCGAGGTGATATTTTGAAAAGTTTAGAGGAACTTAGAGAGAGAATAAACAGCATAGATGAGAAGATGATTGAGCTTTTTCAGGAGAGAATGAGTGTGGTTTCCAGTGTGGCCGATTATAAAAGAATGAATGGTATGGATATACTGGATGAAAATAGGGAAAAAGAAGTTATAAAAATCCATCTGACAAATTTAAAAAAATATTCTATGGCAGATGTGGATGAAGTGGAAATTTTTTTGAAAGACATTATGGACATAAGTAAGAATTTTCAAAAGAAGAGAATAGAGAAATTTTGCGGATATGGTGGTGAACTGGAACCAGTGAAGTATGACAGCTCCTGTAAAGTTGGATTTCAGGGTGTGCCGGCATCTTTTAGTCATGAAGCCCTGGTTGGCTATTTTGGGGATAAAGTCAGGGCAGTTGGTTTTGACGATTTTGAAGATGTTTTTGAATCGCTGAGGAATGGGAATATAGATTATGGAATACTTCCTGTTGAAAATTCTTCTACCGGCGGGATTTCTCAAGTGTATGATCTGCTTGAAAGATATGATTTCTATATAGTCGGGGAAAAATGTATTGAGGTAACTCAAAATCTACTGGGTATTTATGACTCTTCAATTGACGATATAGAAGAAGTATATTCTCACAGTCAGGCTTTCCTGCAGAGCAGGGAGTTTTTAAAGAAACACAGCCGGTGGAAGCTTATACCTTATTTTAATACTGCCAAGAGTGCTGAATATGTGAGCAGAGAAAATAATAAGCACAAAGCTTCCATTGCAAGTAAGGAGGCTGCAGAATTTTATGGATTGCACGTATTGAAAGAAAATATAAATTACAATAACAATAATTATACTAGATTCATAATAATAGGGAGAAATATGATATGCGATAAAAACTCTGACAAAATCAGCATTCTTGTTGCTCTACCGCATAGAGTCGGAAGTTTGTACAATATACTTAAATTTTTCTGGAAAAATAACTTGAATATGACTAAAATAGATTCAAGACCTATAATAAATAAACCCTGGCAATATTTTTTTTACATTGATTTTCAGGGCAATATGACGAAGTCTGAAACTAAATACGCACTTCAGGGCATAAGGACAGAAAGCTCATATTTTAAATTATTGGGGAGTTATAAGGAGGATTAGTTTTTACAATTTATAATTTACGATTGACAATTGACAATTGTAAATTATAAATTGTTAATTGTCTAAGGGAGTTGATTTAATTGAGTAATTTTTATGGACTTATAGGAAAGACCCTGGCACATAGCTTTTCTCCCACAATACACCATCTTATTTTTAAGTCTATGGGGAAGAGCGGAGAATATAATCTCTTTGAAATAAAAGAAAAAAATTTGGACAGGTGCTTGGAGAGTTTAAAAATACTTGGGTGTCGGGGTGTCAATGTAACTATACCTTATAAGGTTGAAATTATGAAATACATAGATGATATATCCTGTGAGGCAGGGAATATAGGGGCCGTAAATACTGTGGAATTTTCAGGAGATAAGCTTATAGGCCACAATACGGATTATTATGGCTTCGGACTGACTCTGAAAAGGTACGGCATAGAGGTGCACAATAAGAGTATAGTGCTGTTGGGTACAGGAGGTGTTTCCAAAGCTGCAGCCAGATATGTCCTGGACAGGGGAGCCGGCAGTATGACATATGTGAGCAGAGATCCGGGAAAGTTCCGCGGAAATAAATTTAAAGTTATAGGATATGATGATCTATGCCGGATGAAGAAAAAAGATATTATAATAAATTGTACGCCCTGTGGAATGTATCCCGATGTCGACAGCTCTCCTGTAGATAAAAAAATTCTGGACAAATTTGACACGGCGGTAGATTTAATATACAATCCCCGGAATACCTTGTTTTTGAGATTGGCAGATGAATTGGGGCTTTATACTGTCAGTGGATTGTATATGCTGATAGCCCAAGCTGCAGCATCCCAGCAGATCTGGCAGAGAGAGAAAATATCTTTGAAAGCTGTAGATGAGTTATATGATGAATTTTTAAATATTCATAAAGATAAAGGGAATATGTAATTTTATGAAAAGAGTGTATAAGAATGTAGTTCTGATAGGCATGCCGGGTTCTGGAAAGACTACTTTGGGGAAAATACTGGCCGGCGAATTGGATAAGAGTTTTATAGATATAGATGAATATATAGAAAAACAACAGGAGTGCACTATTTCGGAGATTTTTAAAAGTGGTGAGGAATTTTTTAGAGATTTGGAATCAAGAGCTGTAGCACAGGTGAGCAAAAGGGAAGATATTGTGATATCTACAGGTGGTGGAGTGATAAAGAACAAAAAAAACATACTTAATCTCAGTAAAAAAGGGTTGATAATTTTTATAGACAGACCTCTTGAAAATATAATTGGTGATTTAGATATAAATTGCAGGCCTCTTTTAAAAAATAATGCTGGAGAGATTGAGAAAATATTTGAATACAGGTATCCTGTTTATAGGGACTGTTGTGATTTTTCTGTTAAAAATGTAGATACTATTGAAAATGTAGTTGGAAATATAATTGAATTGATAACGTCAATCTACGGCTTCATATGATGAGAAGTTGCCGGTTTTTTATCATATTTTTCATCATAATGATAGTATTATATAATATATATAGATAAATCAAGTTTTTTAAAGGCTTAAATTTTGAACTAGGAGGATACTTATGGAAAAATTTAAATCCATTTTAACTGAAATTGCAGTTGTGCTTGTAATATTATTGATTATATTTATGGCATCTTTGGTGGATATAAAATCCAGAGAATCCTCCCAAACCTCGAAAATGGTAAATGATATGCAGATTACCCTCCAGCAGTATAAAAAGTCAATAGATACTTTGGGGGATACTGTGCAGAAGGAGAGCACGGAGCTGCAGAAACTGAAAAATGATATGAATACCGGCAAGCGGGAATATAATCACAAGTGGAATGACGTGGTAGTGGCATATAACAGCAAATTGTCAGAATATAATTCTCATGTAAATGAATATAATAAAGATATAAAGGATTATAATACAAAATACCAGCAGTATGAAAATATGAAAAAGAAAAATGAGAATATAATACAGTGGATTAAAACTATAATAGGAATAAATTGATGAGCTGAGACAGGAGAGGAGATAAATGAAAAATAAGGGCGCAAGTTTTCCCATTTTATTCTTGGTATGCGGACTGATCTTAGTGGGACTTGTTTCTTCAGTATCCATAAGCAGTTATGTTAAGGCAAATTTAAATAAAGAGACCTCTTATGAAAGTACACAACTTAAAGACAATGAATATGGAAAGATATTTTTTAAAAAGCCTGAAAAATTTCCCGATGATATCTCTATAAAAATATATAAAAGCAAGAGAATAATGGAACTTTATGGAGATGGAAGATTGATGGGAAGGTTTAAAATCGGTCTTGGTAAAACTCCACAGGGTAAAAAAGAATTGGAGGGAGATAAAAAGACGCCGGAGGGAAGTTATTATATATGCTATGTAAATTCCCAAACAAAATATACATATTTTTTGGGAATAAGTTACCCTAATATAGAAGATGCACAGCGGGGACTGGACAAAAATATCATAAGCAGTGCTCAATATGAAAAAATAAAGCGTGCAATTGAAAATAAAAGACAGCCTCCATGGAACACTCCTCTTGGAGGGGCCATAGGTATACATGGAGGTGGATCCAAATATGATTGGACTTATGGCTGTATAACTTTATCTGACGGCGACATGAACATATTGAAAAATTATGCACCCTTTAAAACTCCCGTTGAGATATATAAATGAAAAATATTATTCTGGGGGAATATATAGGATAAAAAAAGCACAAAATAAAATATCAAATATGTGTAACAATAAGGGGTGCTTTTGGCATGGTTAAATACAAAAGAAATAGTATCATATTGGTTTTGAGCTTACTTACAGTATTTTTAACTGTTGTTTTTGCAACTATGGGATATAGGGCAAAATCCCTGGCAAAAGAGGCACAGAATTCCAAAAACTGCTATTTTGTAATCACGGGGAAAAAAACTATATGTAAGATTGATTCCGTTACAAATCAAATTGTTTCCAGAATCAATGTAGAAGGTATTCCGGAAGATGTGAAGATTTCTCCAGATGGGAAGACTTTGGCAGTAGTAGTATTAAATGCAGATGACGAGGATAAGAATGGATTCATATTATTTTATAATATCAAGGACAATAAACTCATAAAAAAATTAGAGGTCGGGAAACATCCCTCAAGAATATCCTTTGTCGGCAATAAAAATTATATAATGGTTACTAATACCAAGGACAACAATATTTCTTTGATTGATGCTGAAAATTATACTTTACTGCAGCCTATATCCTCCGGAAGGAGACCCATAGGTCTTTGTTTGTCTGCTGATGGTAAATACTGCTATGTGGCAAATACAGGAGAGGACACCATAACTGTGGTAAATACGGAAAATTTTAAGAATACGGAGAAGATGAGGGTCGGAAGATATCCTACGGACATATCTCTGAATAAGGTCAACGGCAATATTATGGTGACCCTGAGCAGGGAAAAAGCTGTTGCACTGATAAATCCGGGTACAGGGGATATTGAAAAAGTTAATTTGCTTGATGTACCTCGGGGATTTTGTAGATAAAAATATATGTGTAAGGTATGTACAAAATTAAAATATGAGTTATAATGTATTTAGAATGATTATCAATCAATAATAAAATTTAAACAAGTACTTGTTTAAATTTTATATTTTTTATAATTACCACCCCGCAGGGGTGGGGAGGAGGCAAAAGTGAATGAGGAAAAAAAGAAAGCTTTTCGAGCATTGAAGACCTCAAAGGGACAAATTGAAGGAATAATGAAGATGATAGAGGATGGAAGGTACTGCATCGATATATCAAATCAGATAATAGCAGCTCAGGCTCTGTTGAAAAAAGCAAATTTGCTTATATTGAAGCAGCATTTGAATCATTGTGTAAAAGATGCCTTTCTTCACAATTCAGGAGAGGAAAAGGTAGATGAAATAATGGATTTATTGAGTAAACTGCTGGATAAAAATTGAAAGAAGGTTTTTTAGAAATGGAAAACAGGACTTTTCAGGTAGAGGGAATGAGCTGTGCGGCTTGTGCTAGGACAATAGAAAAGGTAAGCAGGAAAGTGGAAGGAGTAAAAGAGGCCAATGTAAATTTTGCTACTGAAAAACTGACTGTATCTTTTGATCCTTCCAAGATGAAAATAAACCACCTAAAGAAAGATATTGAAAGGGCGGGGTATAAAATTCTCGAAGAAGAGAGTATTGGCGAAAAGGAAAAGAAGAAAGAAAATGAAATCAGAGGATTAAAAAGAAGATTTATTATATCTGCGGTGTTCACGGTCCCTCTTCTTGTCGTGGCCATGGGCCCTATGATAACCAGTGCCATTGATCCCATGATGCATCCCCGGGAATTTGCAGTGATTCAACTTTTATTGGTTCTTCCGGTAATGGTGGTTGGAAGAAAATATTTTATAGGTGGATTTAGATCCCTATTTAAAAGAAGTCCCAATATGGATTCCCTTATAGCAATAGGTACTTCGGCAGCATTTCTATACAGCTTATTTTCTGTATTTAAAATATTGCAGAGCGGTATCTATCGACATATGTATTTTGAATCTGCAGGAGTTATACTTACCCTTATAACTCTTGGAAAATATTTTGAAAACCTGGCAAAGGGCAGAACTTCCGAATCAATTAAAAAATTAATGGGGCTGGCCCCGAAAACTGCAAATGTAATAAAAAATGAAAGGGAAATTAGGATACCGATTGACGAGGTAAAAGTTTCGGATGTACTTGTAGTGAGACCTGGAGAGAAGATCCCAGTAGATGGCGAGGTTATTGAAGGGATGACTTCTGTAGATGAGTCGATGCTTACCGGGGAGAGCATACCGGTTGAAAAGACTCCGGGAAGTAAGATTATAGGTGCCAGTATAAATAAGAATGGATCTGTAAAATACAGGGCAACTAGAGTTGGAAAAGATACTGCACTTTCTCAGATAATAAAATTGGTGGAAGAAGCCCAGGGTTCGAAAGCACCTATTGCAAAACTTGCGGATGTAATAGCCGGTTATTTTGTACCTGTGGTATTGGCATTGGGAATATTGGCTTCTATAGGGTGGTATATATCCGGGCAATCCGCTGTCTTTGCAATAACTATATTCATATCTGTACTTGTAATAGCTTGTCCATGTGCCTTGGGATTGGCTACTCCGACGGCTATAATGGTTGGAACTGGCAAGGGAGCAGAGTACGGTGTACTTATAAAAAGCGGTGAAGCCTTGGAAGTTGCCCATAAAATACAGACTGTCGTATTTGACAAGACAGGGACTATAACTGAAGGAAAGCCTAAAGTTACAGATATAATACCGCTTGGCACTGCAAAAGAAGATTATTTGCTTCAAATTGCTGCATCTGCCGAAAGTGCATCGGAGCACCCTCTTGGAGAGGCTATAGTCAAAGAAGCTAAGAACAGAAATATCCCGCTGGAAGATGCAAAATCCTTTGCTGCCATACCAGGTTGTGGTATTGAAGTTTCCATAGATGACAATGAGGTGCTTCTGGGAAACATAAAACTTATTTCCAGCAGAAAAATTTCTCAAAAGAACATTGAAACAGAGTGGCAGCAACTTTCCAGCGAAGGTAAGACGCCTATGTATATAGCTATAAATGGTAAATTGATGGGAATAATAGCCGTGGCAGATGTGGTCAAGGAAAATAGCAGAAAAGCTGTGAAAAAGCTTCACTCACTCGGGATAGAAGTAGTTATGATAACCGGGGATAATAAAAATACAGCTCAGGCCATATCGAGACAGGTCGGTATAGATAGAGTGTTTGCTGAAGTCCTTCCCAAAGATAAAGCTAGTGAGGTGAAGAAGCTGCAGGGTGAAAACAAGAAGGTAGCTATGGTGGGTGATGGAATAAATGACGCCCCAGCTTTGGCCCAGGCAGATGTGGGAATAGCTATAGGCTCCGGTACGGATGTGGCTATGGAGTCGGCAGATATAGTGCTTATGAAAAGTGATCTGATGGATGTTGTTACGGCTATAGATTTAAGCAAAAAAACTATAAAGAATATAAAGGAAAATCTGTTTTGGGCCTTTGGATACAATTCTCTTGGCATACCGGTTGCCATGGGGGTGCTTTTCATATTTGGGGGACCACTTTTGAATCCCATGATAGCGGCATTAGCTATGAGCTTCAGTTCGGTTTCGGTGCTTTTAAATGCGCTTAGGCTCAAGAGATTCAAACCTGCATACAGTTAAAAGATTTAACTTGTGATTTAAATTGGGACTTTGAATTAAAGCTGCCAGTTTAAAAATAAATATAAAATGTAAAATAGAGAGGTGTAAAAATGTTTTTTAAAGGAAAAATAAAAAAAACAGTACATGTGGAGGGAATGAGCTGTCAGCATTGCGTGCAGCATGTTAAATCCGCTTTGGAATCAATAAAGGGAGTTTCAAGTGCTAAAGTGGATTTAAACAGTAAGACTGCAGTTATAAAGTCGTCTTCTGAGATTGACAACTCAGACATAGAAAAGGCCATCAAGGATGCAGGCTATGAGGTAAAAAGTATTGAGTAAAATATAAATAATGTGATCTTGAAATGTTGGGTAAATGGTAAAATTATTTACCCAACATTTTTTTATATGTTAGAGTTTCCCCAAAATAAATTATTTCAAATATACCTAGACCTA
>NZ_JBGFFE010000041.1:0-10524 GCF_041224415.1 Clostridium lapidicellarium
AAATATACCGCATTTATGCGGATTACAGCGTTTCGCAAACGCCTATTAAATATTAAAGATGAAAGGAATGAAAACATTGTCTAGGATATTACTGATAGAAGATGATAAGGATATAAGTGAAATGGTTACTGAATATTTAACCGGTGCTCTGTATGAGGTTACACAGGTCTATGATGGAGAATCGGCAGTTGGTGAATTTAGAAAACATCCTTATGACCTGGTTCTTCTGGATTTGATGATTCCAAAAATCAGCGGTATGAGAGTTATGAAAAAAATAAGAGAAAAAGATGTGACCCCTATTATTATAATAACAGCCAGGGACAGTGATATGGATAAAGCAGTTGGTCTGGGTCTTGGAGCAGACGATTATTTGACAAAACCATTTTCCCTGGTCGAGCTTTCAGCGAGAATCAAGGCAAATATAAGGCGTGCCACAAAATATGTAAAAAAACAGCAGGAGGACAAGAATGAGGTTATCTATGTGAAGGATCTGGAGATAAATATAGATAAACATTCTGTTATTAAAAAGGGAAAGCAGCTGGATTTAACCAATAAGGAATTTGAAATTTTAAAACTCCTTGCTTCCAATTTGGGGAGAGTTTTTTCCAAGGAACAGATTTATAATCAGGTTTGGAAAGAGCCTTATTATGGAGACGAAAATGTCATAAATGTACATATGCGGAGGCTGCGCAGTAAATTATCCCAGAGTAAGAGTGATTTCCAATATATCAAGACCCTGTGGGGAATTGGATATAAAATGGAGGAATATTAAAATGACCATATTTTTAGGTTCTTTGATTTTCGTTTTTGCAGCAGCTTATATATTGGAACACAGGAAATACAGGCTTCAGTCAAGACAAATTGAGTATATATCCCATAAAATAGATTCTATTGTCAAAGACGAAACAGGTGAATCCATTTTGATTTCTACAGAAGATAAAGCTATAAGGTCCATTGCCTCCAGTATCAATGGGCTGCTGGACTACAGCAATCACAGTAAAAGAGCATATGTAAACTCCAGAATTTCCATGATGAGAATGATGTCCAATATTTCCCACGATTTAAAGACTCCCCTGACTACTTTGAAAGGGTATGCCGAGATGCTCAGGCTCAGACTGAAGGATGACAGGATGGTTATAAAAGTTGATTCACGAATTGACGAAATTCTGCAGCTGATAAATAAATTTTTTGATCTTGCCAAACTGGAATCCGGAGACAAGGCACTCAATATTGCAAATGTAAATGTATGTGAAATATGCAGAGAGAATATGTTTGAATTCTATGACATACTTTCTGAAAGAAAATTTCAGGTGAACATAGATATACCAGAAAAGCCTGTTTATGCAAGGGCTGATGGGGAAGCACTGAATCGTGTCTTGAAAAATATAATTGACAATGCCGTAAGATATGGAAGTGCCGGCAAGTACATAGGTATAAAAGTAGGCAGCTGTGAAGATACAGTTTGTATTGAAATTGAGGATCACGGCAGGGGAATTCCCAAAAGTGACAGGGGAAATGTTTTTGAGAGGATGTATACGCTGGAAGATTCAAGGAGCAGGGATTATCAGGGAAGCGGATTGGGCCTTGCCATATCCAGGGAGCTTGTTGAACATATGAATGGAAGAATCGAACTGGACAGTATTCCAAATAAAAGGACGTTGTTTGACATAATACTGCCAAAGAAATGACGGCTTAAGAAAAAAGTAAGGTTTATGACAGAAAAAAGACAGCTCAATTTGGTATAGTAGTATGCAGAAAGGAGGAGTTTACTTGGATTATACACTAAAAATAGGTGGACTCACCAAGACATATGGGGGCAGGACGGTGGTGAACGGCGCCAATATGAATGTAAGAAAGGGTGAGATCTATGGATTTCTGGGTCCCAATGGTGCAGGTAAGAGCACTGTGCTCAAAATGATTCTCAACCTGGTAAAGCCGGATAAGGGTAATATAATCATTTTTGGGGAAGAAGTGAAGGAGGATAATTTTGAAATTTTAAAAAGAATAGGTTCCATTATAGAAAATCCCTATTTTTATGACAAATTGACAGGAAGGGAAAATCTTGAACTTCACTGTGAATACATGGGATATCACAATGGGGAGAGAATAGATGAAGTTTTGAATTTAGTTGACCTGTATGATGCTGATGGCAGGGCGGTTTGCAATTATTCTCTGGGAATGAAGCAGAGACTGGCCGTTGCAAGGGCCATACTTACAAAACCCGAATTCCTCATACTGGATGAACCAATCAATGGCCTGGATCCAGAAGGAATCAAGGAGATTCGTTCGCTTATAAAGGATTTGAACAGAGAATATGGAATGACAGTTCTTGTTTCAGGGCACATTCTTGCTGAAATGGAACTGATTGCAGATACAGTGGGAATTATAAGAAAAGGAAGGATTTTAAAGGAAGTGCCTCTTGAAGTAATTCACGAATACAATAAGGAATATATAGAATTGGAAGTAGACAATCTGAGCAGGACAGGATACCTGATTGAAGAAAGACTTGGAATTAAAAACTATAAAATAGTGTCTGAAAATAAAATGCGTGTATATGATTTGAGTAAAAGGCAGAGTACAATTTCAAAAATACTTGTGGAAAATGGTGTGGAATTGGAGAGCATTTATAGAAAAGAAGGTACCCTGGAGGAGTATTTTTTAAAACTGATGGAGGAGGACAGTTATGCTGCAGATAATTAAATTGGAAATAAAAAAATATAAGTTAAAAAAGTATATCAAGGGAGTATTTGCAGCTATTTTCTGTATAATGGCCTTCTTGACCATGTCATTTGTTGATAACAAGACAAGAACACCTAATGACCTGGATACCTGGCAAAGTGTGGTACTTATGGCAAACATTTTATCCACCTATGTATTTTTGATATTTTCTTCTGCACTGACGGCAAAGATTATTATAGGAGAGTATAAAGACAGGACAATTCTGGTGATGTTTTCCTATCCTGTAGACAGAAAAAAACTTATTATTGCAAAATTGATTATAGTTGTTGTGTTTGCCGTAGTGTGTATATTAATAAGTGATATGCTGTGTATATCCTATGCAGTGATTTTGGATTCTATTATAGATGTTGTTGCAGGGAATTTTAGTTTCAGTTATATTTCAGATGCATATCTCATATTTTTGGGGTTTATTTCTGCAGGAGGAGTCCTGGCGCTTTTGCCTTTTGCTGTTGGGATGAGGAAAAAATCAGTTCCTTCAACAGTCTTGACGGCAGTTGTGGTGAGTGCCTTGATGCAGCCTGTACTGGGAGGTAAATATGCAACACTGCGGGGTACGGTTGTTAAATTTATTGTTGTTGCTCTGGTTTCTTTTGGGGCGGCCGCTTATACCGTAATGAAGAAGATAAACAGTATAGACAGCATCAATGTATAATATATAAAGTTTTATAGAAGTAGTGAAAATGGGAATGACAGCTTTATTTTTTGGTAAAACTGTCATTTTTCACTATTCCTTTAAAAATAATTTTCAGTGCCTCGTCTATTGCCTCATGGGATTTCAATCGATTTTCCAATAGAAAATTGTAATCTGTAAACATGCCGCTTATTTTTTCAAGCATTTTTGACAACACACCGAAGTGAATGTCAGATTTGAAAATACCATCCTGCACTCCGTCTTTTAGAAGTTTTTGCAGGGCTTTCACCTTGAATTTGCGAAGCTCTTGTATATTTTCCCACTCGTCGGAATAGAATTGTCTTGTTTCTTTTAACAAGGGAATTGGCAATTTGTAGCAATGACTGGAATAGACAATGGAGTGTATTTTTTCCGGTATTGTTTGATTTCCAGCAAGTGCTTCCATTACGCTGTTTTTATCGCTTTCAATATATGATGTAAAGTAAGTATGAATAATTTCGTTCTTGCTTTTAAAATTTTTGTAAATTGTTTTTTTACTTATTTTCAATTGAGCTGCAACTTCATCCAAAGTGAATTTTTTTAAGCCATATC
Organism: Clostridium lapidicellarium; assembly: GCF_041224415.1. Classification (NCBI taxonomy): domain Bacteria; kingdom Bacillati; phylum Bacillota; class Clostridia; order Eubacteriales; family Clostridiaceae; genus Clostridium; species Clostridium lapidicellarium. The sequence continues at coordinate 3,962 of NZ_JBGFFE010000041.1, forward strand.
TGGCAATAAGCTGGGCAGCAGCATCCAGTATTTTTTCTTTCATATTGATTCCTCCAATGGTTTGCCTAGGCAAATTATTAAAAATCCTACAATTCCAACAGCTATTAAAATTAACCAGGTCAATGTTTCTGATATTCCCCAAAACCATCCTGTTACAACAGCTCCTACAAAATTACCTATATATTGAAATGAGTTGAAGATACCATTTGCCGTGCCGCGATATTTATCTACAACTAGATCATTTACATCTGAAGCTGCAACGGTGGCAAGGGTAATATAGCCGCACATGAAAATAGTTGTTCCTATTAAAAGAAAAATGTATGACGATTTTCTGAAATAGAAAATCAGTCCGAGAGACAAAATTAAAAAAGAACACATAAGTACTTGGTTGTTGAATCCCTTCCTGGTGTACTTGACAGTACTTTTCATAGCTAAAATGGCAATTACGATTGCAGGTACAAATACTTTCCACATTCCAGTTTCTCCTGTTACTTTATTGAGATAGATCGGTAGAGCATAGAAAACGGATACCATAATGAAATTATTTAAAAATGCTGCTATATTCATTATTATAAAATTCTTATCTATAAGTAAAGTATAAACTTGATTATTTTGAATGGATCTGTTTTTGTTTTTGCTTTTATTGTCTTTTAGAAAAAATAAGATATATAATTCATTTAAAGAAAGCAAAATTGCACAGAATAAGAACATCAGATTGACGGATATGATTTCACGCAGCAGCGGACCAATGGCAAAAGCCAGTGCTGCACCAGCCGAAATAAAAGCACCAAGCAGACCCATGGCACTAATGTGTTCTTTTTCATCAACCATACTTACAGTCCATGAATAGCCCACGCCGATTACTGCACCGCTTCCCTGCAGTGCCCGTGCGAAAATTAAAAGATTGATATTTTTGGAAATATACGCGATAAAAAGTCCGGCAGCAACTTGAGTGAGTCCTACCAGCATCATTTTTTTGTTTCCATATTCATCACTTAACACACCAAAGGGAATTTGGAAAATAGCTTGTGTAAGTCCAAATATACCTACGGCAAGTCCTGCTAGCACTGGAGTATACCCTTTAATGATTTACAGTAAGTAGAAATAAATGGCATTACAATAGTCATTGACATCTGCCTTAGGGCAAGTGCCAGACACAGCATAACGACAGCAATCCGTGTGTTGTCAATTAATTTATTACTTTTCAAAACATCCACCACATTTACCTCGGATTTTATAAAACTCAGGAAACTTAAAAAGCTTAATTAGTTTCCTGCAATTTATTATATCAGCATTGAATATAACAGTCAATGTATATCTAAAGACATAGGAGTTTGTTCACAAATCTGATATAATAATTGTGTGAAAGTAAGGTCTGTTTAACAGAAGCAGGAAAAGCATATTTTGTTGGACAAAATAATCTGTAGATTTGAATAGGAGGCCTGATATGGACTATAGAAATATTGATATAAATGCTGTAAAAACCTGGATGATTGGGAGAACTATAACAAGTATCATAATTTTTGCAATATATATTTTAATAAACCATCTGCTCATTGTTCCAAAATTTTATCATATATTCATGGTCAGGTATTTGATGAATATACTGGGATTTGTTATAGCTTTAATTTCTGTTTTGGATAGCTTTGTCCTGCCCTTTTTAGAATACCAGCAGTGGAAATATGGTATATTTGAAGATAAGATTGAACTGATAAAGGGAATTATAGTCAAGAAAAAGATGATCATTCCCATTTCTAGGATTCAGAATTTAAAGATAGAACAGGGGCCTATCCAGAGAATTTATAAAATAGCCTCCATAAATATAATAACTGCAGGCGGCTGTCATGTAATACCCGCTGTACCTGTTGAGGAGGCGGAAATAATTTCTGAAAGGCTTAAAAGGGTTGTAGAATTGGGAGAGAGAAATGTATAAAAAAGAGAGAAACCATATTTTGAAAATATTTTATGATATGGCAAAGCTGATTAAAGAATTTATAGGAATCATAGTTGCAGTGGGAGTATTGGTCAATAAAATAGGTATTGTGAGATCCGTACTTATAGGGGTTGTCCTGGCTGCTGCGGTCATCTTGTATGAGTTTTTGCTGTGGAGAAAAAACTTCTTCGCAGTGGGAGAAAACTTCATATATCATCAGGAAGGGGTTTTCAATGTAAAAAAAGTGGAAATTCCCTTTGAGAGAATTGATACCATAGATATTTCACAGAGACTTGCAGAAAGGATTTTTAAGGTGGCCACCATTAAAATCGATACGGGGGATACTTCAAATAGAGGCAGCGAATTGAAATTCACCTTAAAGAAAACTAGGGCTGAACAGTTGAGAGATATTCTATTAAAAAGGTCAGCTGTTGACAGCAAGGTCCAGGAGGAAAGGTCCTATACTGTAAAACCCAGAGAACTGATTATATATTCCCTTGTATCAAATTCAGTGCTAAAGGGGCTTGGGATGCTGCTTGTGGCCCAGCAGTTTTTTGATCAATATCTGAAAAATTTCATTCCTGTAGATACTTCCCTATATGTGGACGAACTTAGGAAAGAGGACATTTACCATGCCATATACACCGTATCACTTTTAGTATTGGCACTTTTATTCATCAGTGTATTTTTATCAATAATATATGTCCTTCTTAAATACTATGATTTTAAGGTATGGTCAGACGGAGATAAAATATATATTAAATACGGAGCTGTAAACAAAAAAAATTATAGCTTTGACAGGGAGAAAATAAAGGGAATTCATGTGAAACAGTCAATTTTAATGCAGCTTTTCGGCTTTTTTACAATGGAAATTGAAAGCATAGGGTATGGAGATGAAAAGGAGGAAAAAGCTATATTGTATCCAATGTGTACTCATTCTTTGAAAGATCAAATTATTGAAGGTATGCTGTGTGAGTTCAAATATAGCGGAAATACTGTAAAACCATATAATAGTGCAGATTTTAGATTTTTTTACAAGAAAGTTATTTTTTGGGCGGCCGTAGCTCTTGTATGTTTTTTTATAAAACCTCGATTTGTCATATTTACTTTGGTATTATTATTGTTTTTGCTGATTATGGGATATTTTGAATTTAGGAATACCGCTTTTGGAATTGATAGGAATTTGATTTATATGAGTTATCATGGATTCAATAAAACCCAATCCATATTGAAAATGACGGCAGTTCAATCGCTTACCTTGTCATATAGCTATTTCCAGCATAAAAAGGGGTTTTGTGATTACAGCATTATTTTGTATAGCTCAAATGCAGGTAAGGTCTTAAAAGTAAAAAATTTAAAGGACGATATTATAGGAGAAGCTTTTAAATAAACCTGAATATATAATAAAAATGTACAAGTTTTATAAAATTTGTACATTTTTATTACGGTTTTATTTCAGGCAAATTCTGGTTTTTTTCTTGTAAAAAAGAAAATAATGAGTCCCAGAATAAACCCTATAAGCATTGGTGCAACCCATCCCATACCGAGATTGAAAAATGGAATGTAATTTCCATAAAATTTCAAGATATGCTGTATTGCAGGTGTTGATTTAACTGCAGACGGCAGGGCGTTCATGCAGTCTGCTACACTTACAAAGAGAGTGAACAGTATGGTTGGTACATAAACGCACTGGCGATTTCTGAAAAATTGTGATAATAGGCCGAGTATAATTAAGGCAATTGCCAGTGGGTAAAGGAACATTAAAACGGGAATTGAAAGTAGAATTATCTGTGTCAACCCGACGTTAGCCACAAGACAAGCTATGATTGTGAATAGAATTACATAATTTCTGTAGCTGAGACTTTTTGGAAATAATTTATAAAATGTTTCGGAGCAAGCTGTTATAAGTCCTATTGCAGTTTTTAAACAAGCTACCGTTACAATTATTGCAAGTAAAATATTTCCCCAGGAATTAAAATAATAGCCTGCTACCTGGGCCAATGCAATTCCTCCGTTTTCTGAAACATGGAACTTCCCGACGCTTGTGGCACCTATGTAGGCTAGAAATCCATAGATTACACCCATTAAAACAATAGTTACTATTCCTGCCTTGATGGTACCAAATGCAATTCCCCTGGCACTTTTAACTCCGAGGTCTTTTAAGGTTTTTACGACTATAATGCCGAAAGCCAGGGAAGCCAGTGCGTCCATGGTGTTGTAACCTTCCAGAAATCCCTTGAAGAAAGGAGCATTTACGTAGTCATTCATAACTTTTGTATTGGATGCGGCACCCATAGGATGGATAATACTTGTAATTATCAAAATAGCAAGAAAAACCAGGAAAATAGGATTTAGAACTTTCCCAACCCAGGTGAGAATTTCATTTGGTCTTAGAGAAAAAAATAATGCTATTAGAAAAAAAATAATAGTAAATATGGCAAGTCCTAATTTGGCATATTGACCTGGGATAAAAGGAGCAAGTCCTATTTCATAAGAAACCGTTCCCGTTCTAGGTAGTGCAAAAAATGGTCCAATTGTAAGATAAAGCAATATTGTCATTATATAGCCGTATAAGGGATGAACTCTGCTTGCAAGATCAAATAAGCCCTCGCTTTTAGAAACACCTATGGCGACAACACCTAGGAAAGGAAGTCCAATTGCAGTTATAAGAAATCCGATAGTTGCTGCTGGTACATGGGCACCAGCTTCCTGTCCCATATGTACTGGAAATATTAAATTTCCTGCCCCAAAAAACAATCCGAACAACATAGATCCAACTATGATGTAGGATGATAAGGATAATTTTTTATCCAAATAAATCAGCCCCCTTTTGTAAAGTTAATAAATTTTTGCATTCTTTTTTTATTTAATTAAAAGAATGTACATCATTAATAATATCATATTTATTTTGGAATTCTTCTTACTGCACGCAATTTTTTATTTTCAAAAAAATTATTTTAATAATTAAATAATAAAAATTGAATATAATAAGTTTAATTGTAGTAAATTAAGATAATAAAAATTTAATATTCACTATATTTTGGCATATTTTTAAAGTATTTCTATAGTGTTGCCACTGCAATCAGAAAGTGTTAGTATCTAATTGATAATAAAATAACAAATGTTTTTATAGTGATCACGATAATATTTATTCAAGAAAGGGTGTTTTCATTATGGCAATGTTAAAATTATTAAGAGCTCCATTAAAATATATACAAGGGAAGGATTCACTGCTCAATTTTTATGAGGAAACCAAGAATTTAGGTTCTTCTTTTCTTTTTATCTGCAGTAACAGCGGATATAAAAACTGTCATGCTAAAATTGAGAAAAGTTTTGAGAATACAGGCAGCAAGCTGCATTTTGAAATTTTTGGCGGTATTAGTTCCAATAGTGAAATTGAAAAGATGAGAAAAATCGTAAGGGATGAACATGTGGAGGTAGTTGTAGGAGTTGGTGGAGGATCAGCTATTGATACTGCTAAAGCTACAGCTTATTATGAAAAATGTCCTGTAACGGTCGTGCCCACAGTAACGGCTACAGATGCACCTTGTACGGGGCTTTCTGTTATCTACAAGGATGATGGTACTTTTGACAAGTATTTATTTTATCCCAAAAACCCGGAAGCAGTTATAGTTGACAGCAAAGTCATAGCAAATGCACCCGTGAAATTTTTGGTGGCGGGTATGGGAGATGCACTTGGAACTTATTTTGAAGCCAGAGCCTGCAGTAGAACTGATTCCCCAAGCCTGGAAAATGGAGGAGTAACTTTGTCTGCTATGGCACTTTGCAAATTATGTTATGAGACATTGATGGAGTATGGTTATCAAGCTAAATTGTCCTGTGAGAAACATTTAATTACACCGGCTCTTGAAGCCGTCATAGAGGCAAACGTATATTTAAGCGGAGTTGGAGCCGACAATGGAGGACTTGCAGTTTCACATTCTGTGTACAATGGATTTACAGTTTTGGAAGAGTGCAAGAATACTATGCACGGGCCTCTAGTTGCATTTGGCACTATAGCACAGCTTATTTTGGAAAAGGCACCCAGAGAGGAATTGAAAAAAGTTATGGATTTTTGTTATAAAATTGGGCTGCCCATGACGTTGAAACAAATAGGTGTTACAGATGAGAAAAGAGTGAATATAGCAGCAGAAAAAGCCTGTGCGCAGGGAGAAACAGTCCATAACCTGGTAGGGGATGTAACTCCAGGTCAGCTTTATGATGCCATACTTACAGCAGATTTACTGGGACAGAAATATTTTAAATAGAAAGTTACAATAGGGATGTAAAGGGCGGCAGGTTTTATTGTAACATTTTATGGGTACCTTCCATACAATATAATTGGTAAATTATTTAGTCAGGAACAATAAATATAAGGAGGTTCCTAATGTATAGCAATGAATTTTTACGCTGTCCATATTTATACCCTATTGATGATGAATCCATGTGTCCGTTTTTGAATAGGCAGATGGGATACTATAATGCTTACGATGATGCTTATAGAAACATGGTTATGCCCCAGATGCCCGGTGTCAGATGGAGCAGATGGGAAGATCTGGGGGGCACACTTACTTCGGCACCTGCCGTTTCATCCTGGGCTCCCAACAGACTTGACACCTTTGTGAGAGGG
>NZ_JBGFFE010000042.1:0-10514 GCF_041224415.1 Clostridium lapidicellarium
CCCTGTGGGAGAGCAGGTCGCTGCCGGATATATTTATATATATGGTTCACTAGCTCAGTTGGTAGAGCACATGACTTTTAATCATGTTGTCCGGGGTTCGATTCCCCGGTGAGCCACCAAAGGAAGTATGTTGATATACTTCCTTTTTTATTTGTAAAAAATCTAATATGTAGTAAGAAAAAACATTTTTTATGAGCAAATTTCCAAACTCCATCTGAACCTAAGAATCACTCGATTTTTTAATGTTGTCTTCATAAGCATATCCTGTCAATCACATTTTTATCTGTGTCAATGTCTTTAAACGATTCTCTGGCTATGGGAGGTCCTTCAATTTCCTGATAGTTTCCCGCTGAACTGTTGTATTTTCTCTCGCTTTCTTTAATTCCTATATCATGCAGTATGGCGGCTATTTCCAGTATAAGCAGGTCATTTTTATTTAACTTTTCCAGCTCACCTAATGTGGCTTGTTATGTTCATGATAATTTTCTCCTTGTGGTTTATATTCTATTGATTTTATTATAATATTTTTATAGTGACAATGGTATCAAATTTAAATAACCCTTTGAGAGCGTAAAGAGAAAAAATTCCAATTATCCGGACATATCCTTAATTTACGCAGATTCCAAAGCAGCAGATATGACAAATATTAAACTGGAGAAGGGTAGGCTTCCACAAAAAAGCACTGAAATAGCCCTGGAAAAATGGGTACTTGAAAAATTAGATGTAAAAAGTGCTTTAGGGGAAACCATACATATTGAATATGGAAATACCTCTTCAGCTGCAGACTTTGTACTAAGTGGTATATTGAAGGACAGTACAATGCACAAGCAGCAAAACGTGAGTACAGGGCTGGTGTCAAAAAAATTTGTATATGAAAACTTGCCAAATGTAAAAAAGGACTGCTTTGTAAGGATAAAAAACCATAGAGACGTGGAAAAGAGTATCACTGACGTAGGTCATAGTATTGGGATAAAAGACAAAAATATAATCAAAAACTCCATGTATATAGATGCCTCAGGAGGAGATCCCATGATGCTGGCAGCGTTTGCCGTGATAGCAGTAATTGTTGTTCTGACGACAGTGGTGGTCATATATAATATATTTTATATATCCGTTATTGAAAGGATAAAACAGTTCGGGCTGCTTGCAGCAGTGGGAGCCACCAGGAAACAGATCAGAAAGATAATATTCAGGGAAGGACTCCTGCTGTCTGTGGTAGGAATTCCACTGGGCATTATACTTGCCCACATTGCTGCTTTTATGATTGGGTATCTTTTTTCACAGATTTCTAATATAAGAATGAAGTCCTCTCCATACATTGTGATTGTATGTGTATTTATAAGTCTGGCTGCAGTGGCAATCTCTCTTATAAAACCAGGGAGGCTGTCTTCAAAGATATCTCCTGTAGAATCTATGAAATACAGTAGTGTAAAGATAAGTTCCCGTAAAAGTGAGAGGGCTTCCTTAAAAAAGATATCCATAGCTAAAATTGCTCAGCTGAATCTGTGGAGAAATAAGAAGCGTACGATTATGACCATGCTTTCTCTGACCATGAGCGGAGTTTTATTTATCATAATGTGCAGTGTTTTAAAAAGCATGAATGTAGACAATATGGTCAAGCATGATTTTAAATATGAATTTGATCTTTCGGTTACAAATACCTATGGAAGTCCATTGAATAAAAAATTGATTGATGATATAAAAAGCATGGATGGAGTGAAAAATGTCTATATCAAGAAAAATACATTAAATGTTTTTGTAGACAATGCACGCAGCATTCTATATGGATATGATGATTATATGCTGAACAGGTTAAATAAGTATCTGATAAGAGGGAATATATCCAGCGAAAATCTGAAAAACAGAGATGAAGTTCTCATAGTGGGCAGAAAAAATCAAAACGGCAGCGTTACCTGTAAATACAAGGTTGGGGACAAAATCCCTTTTTCAATCAGGAAAGAGGACAGCAGCGCTAACTTGAGAGAGGTCATGAATAAAGAGTTCACCGTAGCAGGTATATTAAGTGACAATATTGCAGGCTCCGGCTGGATTGTGGGAGGGTATGAATTTATAACTCATGAGGATGTATTTACAAAGAAAGAATTTAAAGACAGCCTGGCAGATAACAGGGACAACAAATTAACTGACATTTATATAGATATAGACAGCAGTAAATTTGAGGCCATAAAAAGCAGGCTCAAAGCCATAGTAAATAGGGACAGCAGGATAATGTATGAGTCAAATACGGACTGGAAGAAGGAACTGGAAAATCAGTTTATGGCAATAGAGATAACAGCAATGAGCTTTACGGGAATAATAGCCCTCATAGGAATTTTGAATCTCATAAATACCATGATCACAAGCATACTCACAAGAAAAAGAGAGTATGGAATGCTCCAGGCAGTGGGGCTGTCAAACAAACAGCTGAGACAGATGCTTCAGATAGAGGGCATGTACTATGCTGGTATAAGTTCTTTACTGTCGGTGATTTTTGGAACCGGTCTTGGATACCTCTGCTTTAAACTGTTTAAAAAGGCAGGAGCGGATTATGCAGAGTATGAATTCCCTTTGATACCTATATTTGCAGTTATTGTGATGTTTATTTTACTGGAAATACTGATAACCTACCTCATTGAAGGCAGATTAAAAAAGGAATCCATAATCGACAGAATCAGGTACAGCGAATGATGTCATCAAGTGATGCTTAGGCAACTGGTATTGTTAAATTTATTGATTAAAAATAGTAGCCACTATTTGCAGATAGGGCTACTATTTTTTATTGCTTTAATTGGTATTATTTTATATATTTAATATGTTATTGCCTAAAGCTATTGATATATTGTCTTATATAGATGAGCTAATATGATATAATATCTATAAGTAAAAGTAAGTTTTATGATATAGTAATAAATGGGAAAACAGGAGGATAAAGAGTGGAAAAAAGACCTAAAATTAAAATCCATTATTCGATTTATGAAATAATAATAGAACTTATTAGTATTATAGCGATATTTATCAATATTTATTTATTATTAAAATACTATAAACTACTACCAAATGTTATACCTAAACATTTTAATGATGCAGGTATACCTAATGGATATGGCAATAAAAGTTCTATATTTGTACTTGCTGGTATAAGTTTTATAATGTATATTTTTCTAACTATTTTAAATAAATTTCCACATGTATATAATTATCTAAAACCAATAACTGAAGAAAATGCAGAGTATCAGTACAGGTGTGCTAGACAATTGATTATTATGATTAAAGCAGAATTCATGATAATATTTACATATATCGAATGGAATAATATTAAAGTCGCTTTAGAAAAAAGTAGTAGTTTAGGTACATGGTTCCTTCCAATTGTTTTAATAGTTATTTTTGGTACACTTTTAATATATATTAGAAAATGTTTAAAATAGTTTTGACACAATATTTATATGTTATTTACTAACTTAACTAGAGTAAAAATATTCTGGCTTTATTTTATTTAAAAGTACTATAAACCACCATTTATGGTACAATTGATTAAAATGATCGGGAGCGTTAATAATATGAACTTTTTAAGAGACATTATAAGCCGGGGTGTATTTTTATTGATTTCAGGACTAATCGTGTATATTTTAACTTTAAAACTAGGATTTGAGCACAAAGAATATAATTTTAATGATCCAAGAAAATCCGGATTACATGCTTTCGCTGCAGTTTGTATAAGTATTTTTTTAATTACACTTATAATATTTTTTATAAGCTATACTGGTAAATCAAATACTGGCGTACAAACAAGTATAACGTATAATTTTTCCATTGTCCTGTTAAATGCATTATTGTATTTAATAATTATAAGCCCTATATTATTAACAAAAAAATTTTTTGAACAATCCTGGGCAAGTACAGGGGTGTCAAGACATAATCTGAAAAAATCAATTGGTATTGGCACAATTTCAGGTATTATATTTATAATATTGTCGCTATTTTATATGAACATAAATATCAATAAAGTAATAACTCATTTAAACATTAGCCATTTTTGGGCGTTATTAAACTGTGCTGTAATTGGATTTTCTGAAGAGTTCATGTTTAGGGGATATTTACAAACCCGTTTGATTGCATGGATGGGAAAAAACAAAGGATGGATGGCCGCTTCTATTTTAATGGCTTTAATGCATTTACCTCAAAGAATTTTTATTGGGAAAATGACTTTAACTGAAACTCTTACGAGTATGTTTGGTTTAGTTTTTTTCAGTTTGTTCCTGGGATATATGATGATTAAAACTGAAAATGTCACTGCACCGTCTATATTTCATGCTTTATATGATTGGGGATATACACTGGTTTAGTTTTAAAGTATATAAAAAAGTGGGTATTTTTCTATGCTCGCATACTTAAAATATTGAAATTTTAACTATAACGGCAAAAATAAATATACCTACTAAGATTAGCAATATTCCATCGGATTTTTTATTTTGTTTATAAAAATATATTCCATGCTTTTTATATTATAATAACATAAATGCTAGTTTCTAGCTGTAGCTTTTTTAATATGATATAATATTTATGAGAAAATAAAAGATTTTTAGTTAGCCATCTTCCAGGTTTTATTTCTCACAAAGAGGTCATTGCGGTTAATTGACAGCAGGGGGGGTGGCAATATGAGCGATACTGCGATTATAGTAATATCTATATCTGTATGTATTACAGCATTATGCTTAACAGCTATGGTGATTGTAGGAACATATCTAAAAGATAAATTAGTAATCAAGGGTAAATCTTCAATTGGTAAGTTAACTGAAAATGAAATTTCTATAACTGCCGAAGATAAAAACTCAAAAAATTAAAATGCACCCAGTCCAATAAGTGCATTTTTAACTAAAATTTAAAAAACTATTGAAAACCGCCATGGCTTCTTTTAGATATATTATAGCACATTTTCGGAAAAATAAACTGGATTTTGAAATAAATTATTGTAAGTTATAATAATTTATTTTTTTATTTGCTTTTGACAACTTATTTTTTAATAACGATTGTCTCTTATGATTATACTATAATTAAATTACCAATATATTTAGCTGGAGGTATAAAATGGAAGATATGGATTTTTTAAAAAAAATTTGTGAAGCCGATGCACCGAGTGGGAGAGAAGATTGGCTGTACTCTATCATAGAAGATGGTTTTAAAGAATTTGGAGATATAAACATGAGCAAACTGAATAATATTTATATACATAAAAAAGGAAAAAATTCCAGTAAAATAATGATAATGGCTCATGCAGACGAAGTGTTCTTGATGGTAAGTGAGATTTCAAGAGAAGGATTTCTAAAATTCAAAGCTGTGGGAATAGACCCCAAAAGTCTTGTATCCCAGCAGGTTGTCATTCATGGAAAAGAGAGGATAGATGGAATTGTAGCTTTAAAACCTGCATATGATGATAAAGACAGGAATAAGATCAAAATGGAAAATCTGTATATAGACACCGGATATGATTTTGAAAAATTAGATGATTTAGTGAGTATAGGGGATTATATTACCTTAAAGAGAAATATGATTCAGCTTCTAAATGGAAATGTGTGCGGTAAAGCCGTGGATAATAGGGCAAGTATTGCAGCCATGTATATATGTGCAAAAGAACTCAAAAATGTTACTCCGGATTTGAATATTTGTTTTGTATGCTCCTGTCAGGAGGAAGTTGGACACAGAGGTGCCGGCATGGCAAGTTATGAAATAAAACCAGATATAGGTGTAGCAGTTGATGTGACCTTTGACGGAGGAATGTTCGGAGATACTGACAGGGAAAACAAATTAGGGCAGGGCCCTGTTATCTGCACAGGACCTAATGTGAACCTCAAGCTTAGGGATAGAATAATAAGGACTGCAGTTGAATATAATATTCCGTATCAGATTGAAGTTGAGCCGGGGAATACTGGGACAGATGCCTGGGACATTCAAACTGCTGTAGGGGGGATACCTACGCTTTTAGTGTCTATTCCAATAAAATACATGCATACATCAGTAGAAGTTGTAAATCTGAAAGATATTAAAAATACAGGAAGACTTTTAGCAAGATTTATTCAGGAATTGAAAGAGAATGAATTGGAGGGATTATTTTGCTTTTAGAAAAATTCTGTAATTCTGCAGGACCATCTGGAAATGAAAATGAAACAAGAAAAATTATAATGAACGAACTGGGAGCATTCACTGAAAATATAGATGTAGATAGAATGGGGAATATCATAGTCTATAAAAATAGCAGCTCTAGTTCCTTAAAAGTGATGGTCGTTTCTCATATGGACGAGTTTAGCCTTATAATAACGGGATATAATGGAGATGGTACTTTAAGATTTTTACCAGTAGGTTATGTGGATAAAAATTCACTGCCTTGTAAGACCGTTAGAATTGGAAATAAAGAAATACCGGGGGTTATAGGAATAAAGCCGATACATCTTCAAAATAGAATGGAAGTAAATAAAAGTTTATCCTGTGAAAATATGTGTATAGATATAGGTGCTTTTTCTGAAGAGGAATGTAAAAAAATTGTCTCATTAGGAGATCTCGTAGTATTTGATAATAAATTTTCTCAATTTGGAAATGAATTTTTTGAGGGGAAAGCCCTGAATGATAGGATAGGTTGTTCCATACTTGTAGAATTGTTAAAAGAGAATTATAAATGTAATCTTTATGGGGTGTTTAATGTACAGGGACGTATAGGACAGAGAGGAATATATGCTGCAGCTTATAATATTAAACCGGATGTAGCCATAATTTTAGATACTGTAAATGGCACTGATGAATTCGAAACTCCGGATTGTTCGAGAACAATTAAATTGAAGGAGGGACCTGTAATACCTTTTAAAGGCGGTGAGTCCATATTTGACAGAGGTATTGTGAAATCTATAAGAAATCAAGCAGCTAATATGGATATCCCTTACCAGAAAACCGGGGATACTCAAAAAGAGGGAGAACTTAAGGCAGTTAACCTTGCGGCGGAGAGTTGTAAAATTTCAGCTGTGCTAGTACCCTGCAGGTATATGAATTCCAACATATCCTTATGTAGTAAAGATGACTGTCATAATACGTTCAATCTTTTAAAAAATTATTTGAAAAAATTATAATATGGATTTGATTATAGGGAGGAAAGGTGAGAATTTTGGATAAGCTTTTGATAGAGCTGATTAATTCTTTTGGAATTAGCGGCAAAGAAGATGAAATTAAGCAGGTGATAAAAGATTATCTAAAGGAGATGGATCTGAGTACATATGAGGATGATGCGGGTAATGTAATAGTAAAATTGGGTTCTGGAAAGAGTAAGATCATGCTGTGCTCACATATGGATTCAGTTGGATTTATAGTGAATCATATGGATGACAGTGGAATGATAAAAGTGGATAGTATAGGCAATTTTGATAAAAAGAACATATCTCACAGCTTTGTAAGGTTTGACAATGGCACTTTGGGAAAAATATATGCTTGCTCTAAAGGTGTGTTTATTGACATTGGAATGAAAAACAGGAAAGAGGCACTGGAAAAGGTGAGAGAAGGAGATATAGCATACATTGTAGGGCCTTATTTAAAGGTAGGGGATAATAATGCCATAAGCCCGCTTTTACATAATAAAGTGGGATGTTATATACTTTTGAGACTTATAAGGGAAATTGAAATAAAAGATGGAATTGAGGTTGATTTTGTGTTTACTTCGCAGGGAGAAATTGGGGGAATAGGAGCAAGAGCTGCAGCGAATAGCATAAATCCCGATTATTGTATAGTAGTTGGAACGGAAAAGGCAAGAAGTGTGGAAAGATCGGACACAAATATAGCTGTGGGAGAAGGTCCTGTGCTTAAGATCATGGATAATTCCCTTATAATGCATAGAGATATAAAAGATATGCTGGAAAATGCAGCTCAAGAGGCAAATGTGAAAATTCAATATAGCATAACTACTTCTAAATCCGAAGGAGGATTGGTTCACAAAGAAAGATCCGGTATAAGAACTGGAGAAATTGCAGTACCCTGCAGATATAAATATTCTGCTTCGGAGATGGTGTCTATTGATGATATAGAAGATACTATAAAGGTATTGAAGCAATTGGAAAATTAATATTTAGTTTTTGATTAAAAATTACATGAAAGGCTTAAGTTGTAAAATGAAAAAGTTAAAATGGATTTTAGTAATATTGTGGATGGTGATAATATTTGCTTTTTCTAGTCAGGAAGCGGCTTTATCAAATGGTAAAAGTGAGTTTGTTATACAGATGTTTCAGACACTGGGTCTTGATTTAAATAAAATATTTGGAGGTCAGGCTAATTTTGTAGTGAGAAAAATTTCTCATTTTATGGAATACTTTATATTGGGAGTGCTGTTATTCAATGCAGCAAAGGGAAAGTTCAAGTTAAGGAAGTTGAGTTTATTTTTAATTTTAATAGTGTTTTTATATTCCTGTTCGGACGAATTTCATCAATTATTTGTATCTGGGAGAACCAGTCGAATAAGAGATATATTGATAGATACCGCAGGAGGAATTGTGGGATTTTTTCTATGCTATTACATAAGTAATAGAAATGGAAGAAAAAAAGCCTGTCAGAAAACTTAAAAACTACGAGGATTATTTAAGATGTCCTTTAATTTAATCCAATCTGTTTTATACATAGCTTTAAAATTTTCATTTCTGTTGTAAGTTAAAGCAGATGGATGGTACATTGGGAATATGTATTTTTTAAGCTTTTTATTAAAATATATATTTCCATGACACTCTCCTATAGAGCTGAATTTGGTGAATATTTTTAGAGGTGTGTTTCCCAGAGTTATAATTATTTTAGGATTTACCAATCTAATTTCTTCATTTAATATATCACTAAATAATTTTATCTCAGAAATTTTAGGGGTTCTATTACTTACAGTTTCCCTTCCGTTCTTACCTTTCTTTATTTTGATAGGCCTGAAAAAACAGCTGTTTGTTATTCTTACCATTTTCCTTTCTAAATTTATTAGATTCAGATATTTTTCAAAGGTTTTGCCTGCCATGCCAACGAAAGGTTTACCTTGTTCTACTTCTGTTTTTCCAGGGGCTTCCCCTATAAATAATATGTCGCAGGGAATGGGACCGTCTCCCGAAATATATCCTCCTGTAGGAGAACCTTTGTAGTTATTACATATATTTTTGATTTTTTCACTGAGTATCTTTTCTGTATTTTTCATGAAAAACTTCCTTCCTAATTATCTATCGGATTAATTATATTTTCTTACATTTTAACATATATATACTTCTAATTTGTACCCATACATTTGCAAATAAATATACTGATGCTATAATGCTGTTAAATTGTTTAAGAGGTGATTTTGTTGAAAGTTCCATGTATAATGACTCCAGGCCCTACGGAGGTTAGAGAAAATGTGAGATTGGCTAGAAGTGTGAGATGTACAAATCCTGATTTGGATATTAATTTTTATGACTTTTATAGAAAAACCTGTGAAAAAATAGGAGAATTTTTAAAAACCAAAAATCAGGTTAGGATACTGTGTGGTGAAGGAATGCTTGGTTTAGAGGCTGCCTGTGCTTCCCTTACTGAAAAGGGGGATAGGGTGCTTGTAATTGATAATGGGATATTTGGAGAAGGATTTGCAGATTTAATCAGGTTATATGATGGTGATGTAGTATTTTTCAAGGGAAATAGAAGAGAGGGAATAAATTCTGTAGATTTAAAAAAATTTTTGGATAAGGACAATGATTTTAAATATGCGACAGTTGTGCATTGTGATACCCCCTCGGGAGTATTAAATGATCTGTCCAGGATTTGTCCTATGTTAAAGGAAAAAGGTATATTGACATTGGTGGACAGTGTTTCTGCTATGGGTGGTGAAGATCTAGAAGTTGATAATTGGAAGATAGATATAGTTGTAGGCGGATCGCAAAAATGTATTTCTGCACCTCCGGGTCTTTCACTGCTGAGTATTAGTGAGGATGCGTTTTCTATGATGAAAAATAGAAAGAATCCTATAAAATCTTTTTATTGTAATTTATTGATCTGGGAAGACTATTATGAAAAAAAGTGGTTCCCGTATACTCCACCTATAAGTGATATAATTGCGTTGAGAACTGCAGTGGATAATGTTTTAATGGACAGAAATGTTTTGGAGAGGCACAGGAAAATTGGAAAGGGAGTTAGAAAAGCTGTTTTGAATGCCGGGTTGAGTTTATATATAAAAAGTGGATATTCAAATACGGTGAGTGTCATTGAAGTGCCAGATGGTATGGATGAAAAGAAATTGAGGCAGTACATGGTGGATAATTTCAATGTTATGATAGCTGGTTCTTTTGGATATCTGCAGGGTAAGGTGCTTAGGATAGGACATATGGGTGAAAATGCAAGAAAAGGCCGTGTGGCTTATACTTTGTATTCTCTTCAAAAAGCTTTGGAGCATTTTGGGTTTAGATGTAAATGTGATATGGCCCAGTGTTTTTTAAGTGAACAGGTATAGTTTTATAGTGCAACTTTGCCTGGGGTATCGTGATGCAAGA
>NZ_JBGFFE010000043.1:0-9783 GCF_041224415.1 Clostridium lapidicellarium
CACAGTTGTCATCTAGTCATTTCTAAAAAAATGGGGAAACTCTAAATATTTAAAAAAATTACAGGGCAAACGCATGAAAAGTAATATTTTATTACTCAAGGACTGTTATTTTTCCCTTCTGCTCGCTTTTCCTTATAGCTAAACCTATGCTTTTTAAATTTTTCCACTCTTTTCTCATACTAAGCCAGTCTATATCTTCTGTAACGTAATATTCTCTNCTGTTATTTTTCCCTTCTGCTCGCTTTTCCTTATAGCTAAACCTATGCTTTTTAAATTTTTCCACTCTTTTCTCATACTAAGCCAGTCTATATCTTCTGTAACGTAATATTCTCTAGTGTCCTTCCTGCCGTGTCCTTTGTCAAAAGATCTGGTACAGCTGTATGAAATATCTTTAAATCCCGTTTGAAGAGTCCAAATCCACCGCATATAATAACTGATAAAATTATTATATCCAGAATAATCTTTTGTCTGATATTCTTCAATTAAAACGTCCCCCCAAATATTATAAATATTAACATTTAAATTATAACATAATTTCCTATCTCTCAAATGTCTTGTCAAATCAAAAGCCTCCATTTATACCGTAATTAAATGGCGATTTTTTATGGAAAAAATTTATAATTTTGATACATACAGTAAATTATCGTAATTCATTCAACTCACAAACTTGAGTTTTTACACACATTAATGATATAATAAAAACTATTAGTAAGTTTTAAATTAAATTTTAAGACTTAATAACAATTTTAAGGAGGAAAATACATTGAATAAAAGAACCTTATCTGTTATTATGAGTCTTACATTGGTATTGGTAACCTGCGGAAACGTTTTTGCCGTATCTTCTACGACAAGCGAACTGCAGCAGACTCAGAATGACAAAAGGCAATTGGAATCAAAAGTGGGGGATTTAAATAGTCAGATCAATGGCGTGATACAAAAAATTGATGAAAATAAAAAAGATATGAACAGAATCGCCAATAATATTAAAAACACACAGGCTAAACTGCAGACTGCAAAAAATAATTCCCAACTTCAAAGAGATCTTTTCAAAAAAAGAGTACGTGCTATGTATGTAAATGGCACTAGTGGATATTTGGAGATCATACTATCTTCCAAAGATTTTAGTGACTTTTTATCCAGAATTGATACTATCACAAAAGTTATAAAATTTGACAATGGTGTCATTGCTAAACTCAAGAAAAATGAACTGGCCATAGAACAGGAAAAGAAAAATCTAAACGATGAAAATATTAAATTACAGTCTTTAAAAACAAGCAACGAAACTATTCTTTCCAAATTAAACAGCAATATTAGAGAGCAAAAGTCCTTACTTGCTTCAACTACAGTAAAAGAACAAAAATTACTCGCAGCACAAAGTGAACAAGCTGCCGCTGCCAGAGCTTCTCATTCTACTACTGTAGCCATGGCGGGAAAGCAGGCTTTATCTCGTGGAAGTACAGGTTCAGCACCTTCTTCTTCCTCAAAAGTTTTGACTATGCAGGCTACTGCTTACTGCGACAATGGATACACTGCAACTGGAGTACCTACTAGAAGAAATTCAGGTGGTTATAGTACTATAGCCGTAGATCCCAGGGTTATACCTCTTGGCTCCAGAGTTTATGTACAGGGATATGGATATGCAATTGCTGCAGATACCGGTGGTGCTATAAATGGAAATATAATAGATCTATATGTACCGACTCAGGCAGAAGCTGAAAGCTGGGGTAGAAGAACTGTTACTGTATATGTACTTAATTAATTCATATTTCAGTATACATATACAAGATGATAAAAGGTATGATTCTGGACAAAGGAAGCGTACTCTGTATTACAATTGAAAAAGGAAGAGGCTGTTGCACAATTAATTTGTGCAACAGTTCGTTTTTTTGCTCAAATATATAAAATGCAGGGCTCGAAAGCCCTGCAAGTGTTGTATAATTAATTTATGCAAAAAACAAATTATCAACATAAAAATTATACCGAAATAAGAAGATATTATCAAATGGTTTTACCACTTAATATCGAAATGTTGATACCTGAAGATGATTCAGTTCGCCTGCTAAGCCAAATATTGGAGGGTTTAAATTATGATAAATTATACATGGCATATTCTTCATTTGGAAGAAAACCGGCAGTGGAACCCAAAATCTTGTTTAAGATATTAACTTATGCATACATGAATAATATATATGCTAGCAGGAAAATCGAAAACTGCTGCAAAAGAGACATTAATTTTATGTGGCTTCTACAGGGGAATAAAGCCCCCGACCACAGTACTATTTCTAGATTTAGGAAATACTATCTTCCAGGTGCCGCAGAAGATTTATTTTGCCAGCTTGTAAAACACTTGAAAGAAATCGAAGAATTAAATTTTGAGAACTTGTTTGTGGATGGTACTAAAATAGAGGCCAATGCCAACCGTTATACCTTTGTATGGAAAAAAGCCATAGCTAAAAATGAAGAAAAGATGTTTGTTAAAATTCAAACCTCTATTGACAAAATAAATGAGTTTTATAAAACAAATTTCAGAGTAGAAAAATCAACAATAATGGACGATCTTGAAGGTATCCTAAAATACCTTTATAAGAAAAAAGAAGTAGAAAATACTAAATTTGTACACGGTACCGGCAGACGTAAGCCTCCAGTTCAAAAATTTATAGAATCTGTGGAAACTTTTTATAACAGGCAAGAAAAATATAACTTATGTAACAATATATTTCACGGAAGGAACAGCTATTCCAAAACAGATCCCGATGCTACATTCATGCATATGAAAGAAGATCATATGCGCAATTCACAGTTAAAGCCCGGTTATAATGTCCAAATTGGTGTTGAGGGAGAATATGTTATTGCCGCAGATATTTTTGATAACAGATCTGACTCCGGAACACTGATCCCATTTTTGGATGGTATAAGAAAAAATCTTGGAGTCAGGTATAAAAACATTGTAGCCGATTCAGGATATGAAAGTGAAGAAAACTATACATATATTGCCGGACATGGGCAGAACTACTATATTAAACCTAATACGTATGAAAAATGGAAGAAGAGAAGTTTCAAAAGTGACATAAGCAAACGTGAAAATATGAAGTATGATCCTGTAAAAGATGAATATACCTGCCATAATGGTAATCAGCTGAAAGCAGCAGGAAAGTTTTTAAAGAAATCACAAACTGGCTATAGGGCGGAGATAACAGTGTATGAGTGTGAAAATTGTACTGGATGTATTTATAAATCTAAATGTACAAGAGCACTCAGGAATAGAAAAATATATGTATCCAAAAAATTCATAAATGAACGCCGGCTGTCATACAGAAATATAAAAACAGAGAAAGGCATTAGATTAAGAGTAAATCGTTCTATTCAAGTAGAAGGTGCATTTGGGGTGTTAAAGGAAAATTATAACTTCAAAAGATTTTTGACACGAGGAAAAAGGAATGTGAGAACTGAATTTATTCTACTCTGTTTTGGGTATGATGTAAATAAGCTCCATAATAAAATTCAAAATGGACGGTGTGGACAAACACTTCACAAATTAAAAACAGCATAAAAATACTATAAAAATTTATAAAATATCATGCAGTTTATTAAAGTACGATAAAAAATCAACTGATGTAAAATTTAAAAAAGAAAAATTTTCCTTCAATGATTTTTTTGAATATATAAAAATAGAGTGCTGTAAAACTATCTTAAAAAAATAGTTTTGCAACACTCCCGTCCTTTTTTATATTATTATTTATACAGCAGTCTTTTCATCTTTCCCAATATACTTTTTCTCGTACCTCCTGTACATTGCAACTGCCACTATTGCAAAGAAAAGAGGACCTCCTATCATCCAGATGGTATCCGTAAGATTTCCATCAACTGCCGGTTCGATTATAGTAAAGAAATTTGCAAATCCAACTGTAAAGGTAACCAATATGGTCCAAAGCCAGGTTGAAAATTTACTCTTGTACACCACAAAGGGTTTTACTATTTCCTTCTTCTTTTTAAAGGATATAAATGCACCTGACAGGAACATATAAGGCAGTGTCATTGCCACATTGGTCATAAGTACAAGTCTTGAGAAGAATTTTGCAGCTGCATCTCCGCCAAATGACACAAGTGCCACAAACAATACAACAACTATACATTGCACCCACATAGCATTTATAGGCATTCCATTTTTTATTTCCGCCATTTTTCCAGGCCACAATTCCTTCGGAGTACCTTCTATAATCTGTTTCAGAGGTGAATAACACAGGGTAAAGAAAGCTCCAGTCAGTGCCAGGAACATAGACAACCCCATGAATCTGGCTACCCAGGCTCCAAGGACAAGTGAAGAAGCTTGGCTCATGCCAAAACTCTTGCCAAGTTCAAACCCCAGATTCTGCATGACTACATAGGCACAGTTTGCCATATGAACTCCCTTTGAAGACAGCACGGTATTCCAGTTTGTAAATATACCGCACATAAATATTCCTATCGAATATCCTACAGTAATAATCAAGGCTGCTATAGTAACTCCCTTGGGAAATGTCACTTCAGCATTTTCAGTCTGATCAACCAGTCCCCCTACTACTTCAATACCGCCATAGGCAAATATTGCAAAAACTATAAACGATAACATTCCAATTGAAGATGAATATGCCGGATTAGGCGACTTTACAAAAGACGCAGCTGAAACGACCGGCTGTGCCAGATGTCCTCCGTTTGATACAAGTACAATTAAAGCTCCAACAAGCAGAAGGACATTCAAAAGTACCACTGCAATACCTCCCACTGAAGTCACTTTTGTGATTTTCTCCAGACCTCTCGAGGCCGTAAACGTTACAAATATTATCCAAATCATTCCCAGTATTCCTATAGTCTGGGTGGAATTCAATCCAAAAATTCCCCAGGTGGAAGTTACATCTTTTCCCCAGATGGCATTTGAAAATGGAATCCATATTGTAGAACATATATTCACCATCCATACTATATAAGAAGCAAACCACATAAATGTACCTATAAAAGCATATTTGGGCCCGACAGATTTTTCCATCCAGGAATAAATTCCGCCCTTTTCATTTTTAAATGCGGCACCGTATTCAGCCATCATAAAAGCATAGGGTATAAAAAACGTAAGTCCGGATATAATATACCAGGGAATTGCACCGTACCCCATCAAATAAAATGACCTAGGCATATTGGCAAAACCAAATACCGAAGTGAATATCATCAGTATTAAGGCGATAAGTGTCAATTTCTTATTCTTGGTTTCGGTTTCATTTGATGCCATTATTTTCCCTCCCTTTATTATAAATAATAAGTAGATATTACTACTTTAGTATTTATTATATCCTCTCCTGTTTTTTTTGCAATACTTAACTTAAATTAAGTATTGCAAAAAATTTTTTCCATTTATTCTTATTTGATAAACACTGTTTTTGAAATATATTTTATGATATTATTCTTTTATTTCAATATTCTATATAATTTATTCTGCTGTATCAGCAAAGCATATTTAGTATAATATATTTATAAATTTTTGGAACCACATTAAACGAATAGGGCAAATTCAACCTTTCCGTATATTTATGCAGATCTTTTCCCTCGCCTCCGAAAATTATTACCGGAATATCAATTCTTTTCAACTCGTCTGCAGGAAATTTATAAATTGTGTCATATCCAACTATATTTGAAACGAGATCATCCACAGATGATTCTCCCTCGTCTATACCAGTATAACTTGCATCCGATATTCCCATGAAGAAATCTGTTTTTACAATATCCTCGTGGAGTTCATTTTTCGCATATTCAATACTCTTATCGACAACATTCATAAATCTCCTGCCAAGATTGTCCCTGCTTTTCATATACCTATGGGGATAATAGGGAGGTATAAAAGAAATTATTATCATTGGCTTTTTTTCTCCATACAATTCATAAGTTTCTCTCACTATATTCACAGCTATACTTTGATTATCTCTTCTTTCCTTTTTCCAGATATCAATCTTTTGATCGATATAACTGTTAAAATTCTTATATTTTTCTTTAACTTGTTCAAGAATATCGCTGTAAGTGACAACACATGGCTTAAAAGACTCAAAATTTAATTTTTGATTGTATTTTTTCATAAATCTGTTTCTCTTGTCGAAAATATTTTCCATTACATTTAAAAATGCGGTATTGGCCAAATTTTTCAGGTCCTCAATCAGTTTTTCATATCCTGCTTTAAGAGTCATCACATTATAATATGATGCAGCATAAAGTGGACTTTGAACCGAATAAAGTTTCTTCAAATCCGTCTGTTTCAAACACATAGGCGGTGGAGTGACAGTGCCGCTTACATTATCCGAAAAACTTCCATTACATTCCAGCAGTCTGTTTATTTCCGAAACCAATAGATTGGGATTCAGTCCGTTTAACGATTCACCTACATGGGTTTCTTTTCCCACACAAAAAAACAAGGGCATAATTTTACCTACGCTGCCTATATACAGTCTTTTGCTGTCGGTTTCCCCTTTTTCGGGTACACTCGGTTCAGATATTATCATACCGCAGTACCTATATTTCCTGCTTCTGCTCAGTTTAAGCAAAAAAGGCACTGCTGAGAGCATTCCTTCAGAATTGCTCTCTTCTCCCGGAACTATCAAAATCATAAGGTTTCCCTTAAAGTTTCTATTTATACTAAATTCTTTTATCAACTCCATATTAAGCGCCAACCCGAATTTCATATCTGCAGTACCTCTTCCAAATATCCAATTGCCGGATTTAATATCACTTTCGGTGCTTTCGTCCAATTTCATTTCAGAAATTCTCTCAGTACATTTTTTAATATCAAAAGCCGCAGATCTCAAATGTCCAAATTCCTCCACCCCTACTACATCCAAATGTCCTGACAGTATAAATGTATCGTCACTGTATTCTTTCCCATTTACTACCGCCCATACAAAACTTCTATTTAAAGGATCATCCTTGATGTTTTCAATCCCTACATTATAACTGTTTTCTTTAAAATAAGGAACTTGTGCAAGACTACCATATATCTTATTCGCCGCAATACTTTCCTGTTCAGTGCCGGATATACTCGGCATAGACACCAGTCTTTCCATGGTATCATATACATTTTTCGAAAATTTATTCTGCATTTCTATTTTCACCTTCACTGTATTTTTGGCACAAAAAATCGACTATACATAATTTTTCATAAATATTCTTCTAAAATGCCATCTTAAAATCAATACAATTATTTTGTACCCAATAATCGTTCATAACTTCACTTGTTTAAATAAATAAATCAAATGAAATTTACAAATATATACTTATTCATAATTAAAAATGTTTATACTAATTCTCTGGAAAAACAAATACTCTCCCTTTTAAAAAAGTAAAAAGTTTTTTAACAAATTAGTTTATTTTATATTAATTTCTCAAATTTCAATGCTAAAATTTATGAGTGTTTTCCCTTATTATTCAATATTTTATTCAGAAGAAGTTCATATACCGGCCTGGAATTCAATATGTCTGAAAATATATAGGCAGTTATACAGACTACAGAAACTGACAGCAAATTATCGAACACCCCGGTCATTTCTATGATAAGTACAATACCTGTGATTGGAGATTTTACAACCGACGCAAAATACCCTGCCATACCAAGTATCAGCAAATTATTGACATACTGCAAATCAAATCCAAATAAAATATTGATAATATTTCCATAAATATTACCTAAAAGTGCTCCGATGACCAAAAGAGGTAAAAATATCCCTCCGGGAGTGCCTGAACCATATGAGGACATCGTAAATAAAAATTTCCCTATCAATATTATAAGCAGTGCCTTAATAGTCATATTTGAAGCTGCAAGGGTGGAAACAAGATCATGTCCTCCTCCCAGTACCTGCGGCAAAACAAGTCCCATGACACCGGCTATTAAAAAAGCCATTACAGGTTTATTTTTTACATTGAGAAATTTTATTCTGTTATAAATATCCTGTGATTTCAAAAGTGATTTGTTAAATAAAGCCCCGCCCAGAGCTAAAATTATTCCAAATACTATTATATAACCATAATATTTAAGAGGCAGTATCCTGACGCTACCAAAATTGAATACAGGCGATACTCCCAGAAGCTGCTCAGTTATGAAGTCTGAAATGATAGACGCCAAAAAAGCAGGGACTAAAATCTTAGGTGAAAAATTTTTGTGTATTTCTTCAAGTGCAAAAATACACCCTGCCAAAGGTGCATTAAAAGCAGCTGCAAGCCCTGCGCTGGCACCGCCTGTTATCAAAAGTTTTTTCTCAGAATCAGTCCCATTAAATAATCTGCCAACACCTTGTCCTACTGCTGCACCTATCTGTACGGAAGGTCCTTCTCTCCCCAAAGACAGTCCTGCTCCAATAGCTATAATTCCTGCAGCAAATTTCTTTAATATTACCTTATACCAATTCATACTCAATTTTCCTGCCAAGATACCTTCTACTTGTGGTATACCACTGCCTGCCACCATAGAATCACTTTTAACTATACAGCCCACTAAATAACCCGCTGCTGCAAGTGCAGCAGTAACTACAGGGAAAAGCCAAAGATTCTTAAATTCCGCAGTATACATAAAATGTGCAAAAGTAAGTGATTTCTCCAGCAGATATCTATAAGATACTGCCGTAAATCCCGTTAAAATGCCTACTATTGCACTTTCTGAAATTATCTTCAATTTAGAATTACAGTAATTATCCGTTATAATATTTAAAATATTGCCCTTCATTGTACATCCTTTACCTTTACATATCCAAGTGCCGTTGATATTTCCGCAGCACATTTGATTACAGCCTTGACCTTTAGCTTAAGATCCTTATTTAAAAGTCTGTTTATGGGACCGGTCATGGAAAGTGCGGCAATAACTTCACCATTGACAAAAAAAACAGGCACAGCTATGGCTCCCAGTCCTTTTTCTCTTTCTCCCCTACTTATGGCATATTTGTTCTTTCGAACTTCCTGCAAAGATCTCTTTAAAGTTTCACTATAATCTTCCAGCAGGACATTTATTTTTTCATCAGGCAGGGCAGCAAGCAGTACCTTGCCAGGCGCACCTTTTTCCAATGGCAGTATACTCCCTATATTCATAACCAGTCTCAAGCTCTGTCTCGATTCCACTCTCTGTACACAAACACGCTTGTTATTATTTCTGACATACATGGTAACACTTTCATTAAATTCATCTCTTAATTTCACCATATACGGAAATGCAACCTGGGTAAATTCCTTCTTCAAAATATTTATACTTATGTTCCCCAGTTGAACAATCGAAGTACCAAGATGATATTTCTTGTTTATAGGGTTTCTCTGCAAATATCCCCTTTTTTGAAGAGTTCCAATAAGCCTGTGAGCTGTACTTGGAGATAAATTAATTTTATTTGAAATCTCCATCAGCGACAGTTCTATACCGCCAAACATGAAACATTCCAATATATCAAGAGCTCTTTCTATTGATCTGGTACTTGAATTTCCTTCCGACATATTAATCCACCTTTTAAAAATTTCAGTATTAACTACTCTAATTATCTTTCTTAAATTTATATAATTAGCATTTTATCCTAATTTTTCAACTATCAATATAACATTCCTGTCTATCCGTGTCAAGCTGACATCTGTTCTAAAAAAATAGAACTGCTGTACATTAAATTCATTCATACAGCAGCTCTCTATTAAAATTTAGCATATCAAATTTATCCTACCAGCTGGCAGTTTCCCTTTGCCGAGCTGAAATTTTCAACTAGTTTATACCCTGCTTCCAAGGCACGCTTGTTCAAATCTTCCGTT
>NZ_JBGFFE010000044.1:0-8530 GCF_041224415.1 Clostridium lapidicellarium
AATTTTCCCATTTTAATTTGTGCTTTTTCTTGACATAGTACCATAATAAATAAATTCCGAATTAAAATTGAGTAATATGAATATTAAATTTATTGGAGGAGACTTTAATGAGAACTAAACATGTAATAGTGGAAGATTATAATCCAGAATGGAAAAATGAATTTGAACTTATAAAATGTGAATTATTAGCAGTTTTATCTGGAAAAATAAATTCAATTGAGCATGTAGGAAGTACATCTGTGGAGGGATTGGCGGCAAAACCAATCATTGACATAGATGTTGTGATTGACAAAAATTTTGAAGAAGTAAAAAAAGCATTAGAGTCTATTGGATATATATATGAAGGAAATTTAGGCATATCTGGCAGAGAAACATTTGCTTATAAAAATAAATTACATTTAATGGCACACCATTTANAGAGTCTATTGGATATATATATGAAGGAAATTTAGGCATATCTGGCAGAGAAACATTTGCTTATAAAAATAAATTACATTTAATGGCACACCATTTATATGTATGTGATAAAGACAATGAGAAATTGCATTGGCATATAACATTTAGAGATTATTTAAGACAGCATAAAGAAGATAGGTGTAGATATAGTTCAATAAAAAAAGAAATGGCTTTGAAATATCCAGAAGATATAGACTCGTATATTGCAGGAAAGCAGCCCATAATTTTAGATATCTATAAGAAATGTGGTTTATGTAAATGAATTCCAAGTCAAATTAAGAAAAGGGGAAAATATATGATGAAAGCACAAATTAATCTTATTACAATTTGGACAAATGATATAGATAAAATGAAAAAATTCTACAATCAAGTTCTTGAGTTTAGAATTGAACCTTGGTAATTATGTTGAATTTGAAAACGATGGAGTAAGATTTGCTATTGTATGAGAGATGTTATGTATGTGTATAGTAGCGAATATAGGAAAAAGTCATCTGGACAGGGCTTTGAACTCGCTTTTCCATGTGAAAATCCTAATGATGTTGATGAATCATTTAAGAAGTTAATCTCCAAAGGAGCAATTTCTATTCATGAACCACAAGATATGCCTTGGAATCAAAGAACAGCACTATTTGCTGACCCAGATGGAAATATACGTGAAATTTTTGCAGAAATTATATAATACGTGATCTTCTTAAAATTTGAAATAAAGATTATTTAAAAGTAATATCAAGACAAATAGGAATTTAACGAGTTGTTTTGTAAGGATTAAAGCAGTGAAAATTATATTAGGAAGGAATAAAGGATATTGTGGAGCTTAAACTTCACAATATCTTTTTTTGACTAGGATGATGAAAAAGCTGAACTGCTTTTACAATACTTTTATGGTATAGGAGCAAAAAAAGACAGGATTTATATTTGCTGTTGATATATAATATAAAGAAAAGCCCAAGAGAAGGGAGCTGATCTTAAATGAATTATAATGTCTGTGTTAGAAAGTCTATTGAATATATAAATAATAATTTAGATAAAAAAATAGGGCTTGAGGATATTGCAGGGAGAGTATTCATGTCGAAGTTTCATTTTCATAGAATCTTTCATGCTGTTACAGGGAAATCTGTAGCCGAATATATAAGGGAAAGGAGACTTGAAGAAGCTGCAAAAGAACTTGTAAATACGGACAGCAAAATTGTGGATATAGCGTTGAAATATCAATTTAGTTCGCAAGAATCTTTTACAAAGGCGTTTAAAAGGCTTTATGGAACACCTCCCGGAAAATTTAGAAAGAATCTGAACAATGGTATTGCTTTTATGGCGGCATAATTATGGTAAAGGAGTGGTTTGATGAGTTATGTACCAGTTGTTGTTGAACATACAAATTCAGGAGATCGATCCTATGATATATATTCCAGGCTTTTAAAGGACAGGATAGTAATGTTGAATGATAAGGTGACAGATGCAGCGGCAAGTGTCATTGTGGCACAGTTATTGTATCTTGAGTCCGAGGATCCTGATAAAGATATCAGTTTTTATATAAACAGCCCGGGAGGTTCCATCACTGCAGGGATGGCGGTGTATGATACAATGCAGTATATAAAACCGGATGTGTCAACTATATGCATTGGTATGGCCGCCAGTATGGCATCTTTCTTACTGACAGCAGGTACAAAGGGAAAGAGATATGCACTTCCCAACAGTGATATATTGATACATCAGCCATCGGTGTATGGAGGAATGCAGGGGCAGGCTACGGATATAGAAATTCGTACCAGGTGGCTGCTGGAAACTAAGAAAAAAATGAATAGAATATACAGTGAAAGAACAGGCAAACCTATTGAAAAGATAGAAAAGGACACGGAAAGGGATTATTTCATGTCTGCAGACGAAGCTGTAGATTATGGAATAGTAGACAAAGTGCTTTTAAAAAAATAAAATCATAATTCAATGTTAAAAAGAGACCTTATTGTAAATATAAAGGCCTTTTTTTGAATTTAAATGGATTTTTTGAAATACTTGTTATAATATGTAGATAAAAGAATTTTTAATAAATGGAAAAGAGGTAAATTCTGTTATGGAAAATAAAATTCTCGTTGTATACTATTCTCTTGAGGGGAACACGAAATTAATAGCTGAAGCTGTTTCAAAGGCTGTGTCGGGCGACATACTGCAGATAAAGCCAGAAAAAGATATAAATCCCAAAAGCAAAATGAGATATCTTATAGGGGGCAAGAAATCTATAACTAAGGAAAAACCGGAACTTATGCCTTATGATGTAAAAGCCGAGGATTATGACGTCCTGTTTATTGGAACCCCGGTATGGGCCGGAAATTTTACTCCTGCCATCAGAAGCTTTTTTGCAAAAACAAATTTGAAAAGCAAGAAAATAGCTTTATTCAACTGCAGCGGCGGAAACAGCGGGAAGACTTTTGAAAATATGAAAAGCGAACTTGAAGGAAATGATTTTGTAGGCGAAATCGAATTCAAGAACCTCCTTAAGAATGATACAGAAAAAAATATAGAAAAAGCTAAAAAATGGGCTGAGGATGTCTGTAAAAAATTATAATTGAGAAGATTTAAAAACAGAGATGGGCCGATAAGACATAATAACATAATACATATATGTTAAATTATTGTATAATATTTTTAGATATGTTATAATTATTAGCATAATGTGTCTATAGATTTGAGCTATTTACTGTCGGTTGAATCAAGTGATTTGATTTCAAGAGAATATGACTTTCAGGGTGGAAAGTTCCTTTAGGGGCTTTCTATTTTTTTGTCCAGGAGGAATTGTATATGGAAAAGATGTTGCTTAATATTGTGCTGATTCTTATATTTACAAAGGCAGGGGGTATTATAAGCAGAAAGTTTAAGATGCCGGAAGTTTTAGGAGAGTTGATTGCAGGTGTTGTACTTGGTCCAATTGTATTGAATATTGTGCAGTATGATGATAATATCAAGCTCCTGGCAGACATTGGAGTAATTATGCTTATGTTTCTTGCAGGTCTTGAAACCAATGTGGAAGAATTTAAAAAGGCGGGATTTTCTTCGCTTGTGATTGCAGTAGGGGGCATAGTGCTTCCACTTGTACTTGGAACTTTAAGTGCATATCTATTTTTTGATAATTTTTTAGAAAATGTATTTGTTGGGGTTATTCTAACTGCTACGAGTGTGAGTATTACAGTAGAAACCCTTAAAGAACTTGGAAAGTTAAATACGAGAACTGGTATAAATATTCTCGGTGCGGCGGTTATAGACGATATATTGGGACTTATGCTTATATCCGTGGTTCTTGCGGCAGCCCAAACCTCCGGATCTGCAGGAATATTATCAGTTGTGTATGTATTTGCAAAAATAATTTTATTTTGCATTTTTGCCATAATTGGAGTAGTGTATCTGCCTAAATTTATGAATAAATTCAAGAAACATATAAAACCTGGCAGAGAGCTGCTTACATTTTCCATAGCTTCAGCCCTGTTAGCGGCGTATATTGCCGAGGTCTTGGGTATAGCCTCTATTACCGGTGCATATATATGCGGCCTCATGTTTTCATCATCTCTTCACAGGGAATATCTGGAAAGGAATGTGAGGTCAATCTCGTCGGGATTTTTATCTCTTATATTTTTTGCCAGCATTGGAATTGAAGCAAACCTAAAGGAAATTAACATGGATGTATTTTTTATCACCCTAATTATGTTTATCATAGCAGTAGTTGGAAAACTTGTTGGATGCGGCGGTGCTGCAAGGCTTCTCAAAATGAGCAGGAGTGAATCTGTTCAAATTGGAATCGGCATGATTTCAAGGGGAGAAGTTGCCATAATCACCGCCAACATAGGTCTCCAGAAGGGAATAATTACGGAGGAAATATTTCTTCCAACTTTAATTGTTGTAATTTTAACTACAATCATAACACCTGTTTTACTTAAATTATCATTTTCCCATAAAGTGGAGAAAAAGTATATATAGATTTAGATCACTTATAAGTTATTATCAAAGTAAATCATGAATTGATTCGTATGATTTTTCTAAAAGGAATTTCCCATTTTTTCCTTGTTTTCTAAAAATAAAAATTACTGGTCATTGTGGGTACCCCTTCCGCAGATTTGATAGCCTTTTTCACTGCTGTAAACTTTCCAATGTGTTTTTGATTCAAATTCACTATTACCCATGGAATGTCTATTTTTGCCTTTTTTCTGCTTTGTATCCTTGGTTTTATCAGACCTTGATTTTGCCATAAAAACACCTCCTCAATATAGTTTTTACTTAGAGAAACTTTTTATTCTAATATAAAAAATATATAGCTGATACTTTAAATATCAACCAAAATAAATTGGTACAACCTATAATTTGGTCTAATTATGAGAATTGAGGCTATAAGTGATATAATAGTAAGTGTAACCATTAAAAAATATTAATAAGGAGAGATAATATGGGTATTACAGTAAAAAATACCATTAAAAAATTTAAGTCAGACGTATCCGAGCATGTAAGTGAAAAATTAGCACAATTGGATTCCATATGCTATCTGCAGAGAAGACAATCCGATTACAAATTCAATATACATCAGAAGGAAAATAAGAAATTAAATTTACCTGCGAGTGATGGAAAACCCTGCATTAGAGCTTATGTATATGGCAATCTCATGTTTTCTGAAAACAGTATTTATTTGTCAAACAGGTGTATAAATAACTCGGAATCTCTGGAGCATGACAGCTACAGAAAAATTTACAAGAATCAGTATGACAAGTTTGTCAGCAAGCTGCAGGGCATGGGCAGTGAATATGAAAAGCAGAACTTTAAAGAACAAAATATGATTAAGGATGAAAAGGATGATATGGAAGGTATAAAAATTACAGACGACAATGTCGATGAAATAGTAGATGATATACTTGACAATGTGCAGCCTCTTTCTCCGGAATATATAAAGATGTTTTCAGATATATAAATGGGCAGCCGGCTGCAGCTGTTTGAAAAATTATAAACTAATATAAATAAAATTAGCTATCCAGAATTGGATGCTTTTTTTATTGAATGTTTTTTCAAATTCAAGTACTTTTATGAAACCCGTACAGGTACTGCAATTTGTGTCCAAATCACTATGGTATAATTGAATAATATTTTCTAGATATGTGCATTTATATACTGAGGGGTGAAAATAATGAAAATTGTGGTGATATACAAGTCGAAAACGGGTTTTACGAAAAAATATGCGGCATGGCTTGCGGAAGAACTGTCCGCTGATATTTTTGAATTTGAAAAAGTCACTGTTGGTATGCTGACAGGTTACGATACTGTTATCTATGGTGGAGGATTATATGCTGTCAGCATCAATGGAATAAAGTTTATATTGAAAAACTTGGATAAACTCAAGGGTAAGAAGATAATTGTGTTTGCAACCGGTGCATCTCCTGAGAGAAAAGAGACAACAGATGAAATAAGAAATAAAAATTTTACTCTGGAACAGCAGAAACATATACATTTCTTTTACATGAGAGGCGGTTTTGATTATAGTAAATTGAAGACTTTTGACAAAATACTTATGACACTGCTGAAATGGAAGATAAAAGGGAAAAAGGAATTGACGGAGGATGAAAAAGGTATGCTTGCCATTTATGACAAGCCAGTGGATTTTACGAGAAAGGATAATATAAACAAAGTGGTTGACTGTGTGAGAAAACAGTAGCCAATATTAATAAATCTGTAGAAATTAAAATCCTCCAGCACCTCCACCTCCAGAACTGCCTGAACTTGAACTACCTGAAACAGAACTTGAACTTCCAGAAGCTCCGGTTCCAAAAGAATTGTATATATAGTAATTGAAATTTTCGTTTTTATTCAAATTCATACTGTCAAAGAGAAGGTAATAATATACCCAGCCCATATTTTGTGAAGGATTCTGAAATGAGGTCATAATTCCTGACATAGTGCTATTCTTCATGTTCAGGGCTTCTGCATAGGGAATATAAGATTCTATGTAATCTGTACCAGTATTATAAGTAAAATCTGCATTTTT
The DNA here is from genome assembly GCF_041224415.1 of Clostridium lapidicellarium. Classification (NCBI taxonomy): domain Bacteria; kingdom Bacillati; phylum Bacillota; class Clostridia; order Eubacteriales; family Clostridiaceae; genus Clostridium; species Clostridium lapidicellarium. The sequence continues at coordinate 6,467 of NZ_JBGFFE010000044.1, forward strand.
AATGTAGTTTTTAAATTTGATCCATTTATTGTATTGAGATTGCCCGTAAGGACTTCTTTTAGTACAATAATATATACCGCAGATCATTACAAATATGGATACAAGCAAATTGAATATTCCCAAATAAGCATTGAAAATCAGAGATACAATGGAAAATATAATTAGCCATTTTCCGGTACTGTTGGCTTTTTTATCACAGTAATTTCTTGATTTTACTTCTTCTACTACAAGTTTTGACCATTTTTGAAAATGGTGATAAAAAGAAGAACTTTTACTCGATTTTTTTATAGACGACGTATTGACACTTTCACCATTTCCAAGTATGTCGAATAGCCAGTTTATAAAATATCTCTCATGTTTTAAAAGTTCCTGTGCTGCTTTCCTAATTTTTTTAATTGAGAAATCAATTTTATCTTTCCCGTTTTCAGGTTCTAATTTTTCAATGGTCAAGTAACTTCTTCTCCATAAATCAAGTATTGTAGCATATATTGTCCTTCCATTTACAACTCTATTTACCATGTAAGCTGCTGCTGCAGGAGTACATTCTTCAGGAAGTTCTGGAGGAGAGTATATGTTGTATATATCCTCAGGATTGTTTCTGAATTTTTTCCATATAAGGAACATGGATATGATAAAAAAAAGTCCTAAGATCATACTTGTATAATTAAATATCTTTTTTATGATGAGGGCACGGACCATTTTCTGCTGTTGTTTTTCCCTGTAATCTGCCTCTTCATTTAGGATTCTGTCCAGGGCATTTTCGTTTCTTATCTTTGAAGACAGTGGAATTGAACTTGCCGGAAAAAGTACTCTGGTTTCTACCATTTCTTTTGAATTAACATGGGGAAAGCTATAGTCCACACTCCTATTTTTGACAGATACATTTCCACCTGAAACAGTGTGGCAATAGGCTTTTATATCTTTATTTTCTGCAATATTGGGGATGTTGATGTGAATTTTTAGATTGTTTATTTCAGTTTCATTGTAATCGGACCAATATTCGTAGAAAAATTCACCTGTATCCTTGTATTTTGTGGCAGCGTTTTTCATGGTATAGGTTATTTTGAAAGTTTTCTCTTCATCCTTTGAGGGGGAATATATTTTGATCCTATAGAGATCTGCATCCTGTTTTAATATTTCAAATACATTGCTGTCCCCATTTTTAGCATTATTTACCTTTTTAAGAGGTATCTCCTCTCCAGTTCTGGACTCATAGTACACTTTTGCATTGTACATACCACCTGTATTCCTAGTAGATATGTCCCTGTAAGCTCCATTGTATTTTTTGCTAAAATTATAAGTTATGAATTCTACCATATCAATGGAACCATCTTCTTTTATGCTAGTTTCTACATTGAATTTGGACAGATCCACTCCATCTGAAGCTGAAACATTTTAATTTGTATAACATTTAACAGAAGAAAATTTATTGTTCTTATGAGCGTATTCCAAAAATAAACGTATTCATTTAATAAATTTATAAAGTGTACGATAACATACAGGTGAGGAGGTTGAATTTGCATGAAAAACTACAAAAATAAAACTAACAACTTAAAATTTAAAATCTTATTTGTACCCATAATTATAATATTTATAACCATTTTAGTGATATCTTCCGTATCAATAGGAATAGCTAGAAGTAAAGTTATGTCTCAGATGAAAAATGACAGCATAATGCTGTCCAGCCAAATGTCCAGCAGGGTAGCTAACGATCTTGATTCTGAAAAGACATTGAACGAATCCATAGAAACCAGGATAATTACTTTATCAAATTTTATAAAGGACAACAACGATAAGGTGAATGATGATTATCTAACTGTTCTTGCCAGAGAATTTCAGGTAGATGAGATAAATGTTTCAGATCCTTCCGGAAAAGTGATATATTCAAATCTACCCGCCAGTTTAGGACATGTCTATGGAAAAAAGGAATCTGCATATAATGTACTAAATGGTGGAAAAAATGTGCTGATGGAAGCCATAAGGAAAAGTAACGAGCGTAATAGCTATTACAAATATGGCGCTGTGAAGAATTCAGACGGTGGAATCATACAGATAGGGGTGCTG
>NZ_JBGFFE010000045.1:0-6860 GCF_041224415.1 Clostridium lapidicellarium
AGATGCGCTGGTAGCTTCCGCAGTAGCAGGAAAGTATTCCGCACCACTAGTATTAGTGGACAAAGATGGTTCAGAGGGAACGACTAATGCTCTTGCTTACTTGAAAAACAACACTGATTCCAGTACTGATGTACAGTTAATAGGTGGAACTGCAGTTGTTCCTCAGTCAATAGAGGACGATATCAATGCACTTTATAATCCACAAGATCAGGATCAGGCTACTGCAGTTGACTCAGTTGAATCTGCAAGCTTGAATGAGATAAAGGTAACTTTTAATGGAAAAGTTGACGAGGATACAGCTGAAGATGTGGCTAATTACAAAGTTGATGGGACTCAACTTACAGATAATGAAGGTAAAGATAGTGATGCTACTGCATCCCTTCAGGATGATAATAAAACTGTTTTAATAACTCTTTCAAAGAAACAAAAGCAAAATGATGATGTGGATGTAACAGTTAAGAAAGGAATACTCAGTGAAGACAAGTCAAATACTGTTCCTGAATTTACGAAGACTATTACTTTTTCAGATACAACTGCTCCAACGTTGGGTTCAGTTTCAGCAAGAGGAAATAACAAATTAGATGTTAAATTTTCTGAACCTATAAAAGCACAAGGAGAGGATGAGAAAACAGCACTTCAGAATGTAGTATCCAAGCTTAAAATAAATGATAAGAATTTATCTTCTTATGGAGTAAATTATGACGTTAATACTAAAGAAGATGGATCTACTGATAATAATGATATTAAGTATTCTGCATTAGATGATGCAGTTAAAGCATCAGACGGTGAGTACTATTATACTGATGAAGTAGAATTATATTTTGATACAAATCTTCCAACAGGAGATAATGTTTTGAAAATTTCTGATGCTGATGATGATATATTATCAGATGCTGCAGGTTTCCCAATTGCAGATACAACTCAGAATTTTACAGTAGATTCATTAACTACTGCACCTGAAATTACAAGTATAACAGCTGAAGATAGTGGAAAAGTTTATGTTAACTTTGATAGGCCAATGGATGCAAAAACTGCTGTTGTTAATGGAAACTATAAGATAAATGATACTAAATTAACTTCAAATAATAGTACAGTAGAACTTAAAAAAGGTGACACTCAAGTTAAAATAAGTGGAGTAAGTAATTTAATTAATAAGAATTCAAATACTCTTTATGTTGATAATAATGTAGAAGATGCTTATGGAAATAAAGTACCTGATGATACTTATAAATCTTTTGATTTGGAAGAAGATACTACTAAACCTGAAGTGAGTTCAGTTTATGCACTCAATGATAATACAATAAGAGTTAAATTTAACAAAGATGTAGATGCAACTTATGCAACAAATAAGTCAAATTATACGTTGAAAGATAATGATGGAACTGATATAACTGATGAGATACCAGAGGGATCCTATACAGGAATCACTGTTCCAGGGAAATCAAGTATGCCTACTACTACGGATGTAGTTGATATTAAATTAGGTGATAGTAATAAATTAACTGATTCTAAGTATACTCTTACGATAAAGAATATACAGGATACGGCTTCAACTCCTAATGTAATGGATGATAAGATCATTACTTTTGATGGATCTTCTGATGTAAGTGCAACTGCAACTCCATATGCAGCTAAAAATAAGGATAATAATAACCTTACAAAGATTATTTTTGTATTCAATAAGGCAATGGATGGAAGTACATTGGATGATACAGATAATTATCAGTATTTAAATGGGAAAAATGAAACTAAAACTCTTCCAAGTAATGCTCATATTTCAGTGAATGGAGATAATAAGAGTGTTACAATTGATTTAAAGGATACATCATTAGATGCTAAAGGAACAGAGAGTGATGAAAATTCTATAAAGGCAATATATGCAACAGGTGTAAAAGATGAAGATGGAAATACCTTATCAGTTGGAAACAATGGAGGAATATTTGGTAATGCAGTTAAAGCAGCAGCTACAGTTAAAAAGAATTCCTTAAGACTTTATTATGAGGGTAATGACCTGAAAGCTAATGTGAGTTTTACTCAGCCAATTGATGAAGACAGTGCACCTAAAGATGCTTTTTCGATAAATGGTGAAAATCCAACTTCAGTTAGTGTAGATGGTACTAAAGTAACTCTTACATTTGCTAATAATACTAAGACTACAGATGAAAATGAAAATGCTACTGGAAATGATGAAAGTGATCCTAATACTTTAATTAATAAAGTTAAAGCACCAGGGAATGATACTAACTTAACTATAAATAATATTGAAGATGTATTAGGCAATACAGTAGCTGATAATAGTGTTCCAATCTATTCATATGATGCAGCACCAAAATTAATTGCTGTAAAAGATAATAATGATGTTGCTACGAATTGGAAGGCTCAGTATGTTGCTAAGGAAGGAACTAATTGGGAACATGAAACAGCAGATAAAGATCAGGCTGAAATTAGTGTTCGTTTTGATACTCCAATTGAAGAGAGCAGTGTGCAACCTTCTGATTTTACCTTTAGTGTTGGCGGAACAAATGTTGATGCTACAGATACTTCAGTAGTTTCAAATAAAAATGTTGAGGGTGGATCTGATGTTAGTAAGGATACAGTCGTATTTAAATTTGAGAATAGCGATTTAGATGATCTTAAAAATGCAGTTACAGCTAAGGGTGGAAATGTAAATATAACTGTTAAACCTGTTAAAGGTCAGTCTAGTATTTCAACAGTTAAAGATTTAGAAGGTAATTATGCTTATTATACACCTTCAGATGATGATTTGAAAACTACTTATGTGAGTGTAAATGCTAGTGATTTTGATAGTGACCAGCTAGATGTTAATGCAGTAGCAAAAGATATAACTTCATTCACTCCCAATAAGGGTGATAAGGGAGCTGTTGAATTACCTACTGTTCCGAGTGGTTATACTATAGCTGTTAAATCTACTACTGATTCGACAGTATATGATGAAAGTGGTAAGATTCAAAAAGCAGGTACAAGTGATGTAGTTTATACAGTTACTAATACTACAACTAAAAAAACTGCTGATACTGTATCAATTCCAGTAACAGTTACGTTAAATTAGTTTATTTGTAACGGTAATTAAACAAAAAATAGAGTCATTTCAATTATGGAAATGACTCTATTTTTATATTAAAATTTATAAGAGAAGATTATAGTGTAGTGTTATATTATCAGTTAATGATATAACATATCGTAAGTGTCAAGTAAAAAAATGTGAGATAATCTTCTAGAATAAGTTTTAAAGTTTTTCAAGTGAATCTTAGAAACTTTAAAAGGAGATTTTATATGGATGTATAAGATGCAAATCAAAATATAGAATGAATGAGCGGATTAAAACTATATATGAGTGCCGCAGCAGTGCGCAAACTGTTAAATCATGGTGTACGGAAAATAGCATCAAGTATTACTACTGGTTGAGAAAAGTATGTGCTGCTGTCTGCAAAGCCTTCCCTTCCAAAAATCCAGAGGAACAAACAGTCCTTCTAGATACTTTCAAATTATCAGGCACTATTTCCATAGATGCAGACTATGTTTTTCTAGAAACAGATCAAACTGATATTGTTCATTTTGACTGCTCAGTACTTGGAATTCATATTAGACTCAAGAAGATATAAAAAGATTAAATATAGGAAAAATAGACAGGCAACCCCCGGGGGTCATGAATAAACTGTGAATAAATCCTCCAAACATTCATTTGCTTTTTGAACCAAGCCATAATCCCATCTATCCTTGATATAACAGCAGTTATTAGAAGCCCATCTGAACTGAAAAGAGTCAGGTTGCCACAAATGTTGTGAATAAAGTGTAAATGATTGGACAATCAAGACAAGCGTCCGGCAGTTTTTCAAGCCAAACTGTGAACCACGGTATCCCTTATATAACGGCATTTCTCCGGAAAAACCCTAAATAAAAGATGAAATTTATGTTGAATTGTGGATTACCCTAAAATATTTGATAAAATAAAATTAGAAAATATACGAATCAGTGCATAGGAACTTATGTTCTGGTAAATACTAATAATACAGTTAAATATTATGAGGTGGATTCTATGGTATCTAATTTGGGAAAGACTATAGAAAATATTGTAAAAGAAGGCAAAACGAAAGGTATGAAAGAGGGCAGAAGAGATAGACTTCTTCAAAACCTGAAAAATTACTTTACATCAAGTTTTCCTATACTTCCTGTATGGACAGTATAAGAAAGATAAAAGATGAAAATATTTTAAGCTCCATTTTTGAGGATGCCGCCAGGAGCAATTTCGTTGGAGAGTTTGAAAAAAAGCTGAAGCCAGAGAAAGCTGAATTGATTTTGAATGAGAAAATGAGCAGTTCAGATTTATTTAAAGAACGCTTGATAAAAGGTATAAATAGATACTGCAGCATTTCTCTATACTGCAGTATCTGGAGATGAATTCTGAATTAGAGAAGTTTTCTATTTAATATACCAGACAGGCTGAGGTTCGATATTCTATGGGCTATAGCAGTTTTGTCCGTGGTATACAGGCCTCTTTCCTTCATTCGATTGAAGTATTCTGCCCCGGCAAAAGTGTATCTGTTTTTTCTGCCCTCACTTGTAAGTATTTTGTGATTTGCATAGTCTATTATATCTCCTATGACAGTATCTTTAGGCAGGATCAATGAAGGTATTCCAAGGGTATATCTCACCGCATTGTTCCCTGCGAGAGATCCGGTACATATTGCTTCGGTATGTCCCACAAACAGTCCGCTTTTTTCACCGCCGCAAAATAGATTTTCCACTCCGATTACTTTGAGGTCATTTGAGACAGGGGCCACGGAAAGGTATCTTATGGAATTACCTTTGCCGCCGGAATAGGGATCGATAAATTTTACATTTTCAAGTCCGTGTATCTTTCTGAGCTTATCCAGCGGGTAATAGGAAGTCATGAGTTTTACGTGTCCCGTATCGAGAAGTATTATATTTTCTGCGAATTCCTTCAAAGCATACTGCTGGCATACTTTTGATTTGAGTTTGTCTAGATTTATATCTTCTTTTGGTACCTTGAGTACCACCACTCCTTTTTTCTCCACTTCTTCTACCAGTTTTTTGTCCAGAGTTTCCTTTGCCAGTTTGCAGGAACCGCTGAAGGCTCCATAATTTCCATCTGATCTTTCACCGTGCAGATCCTCCACTCCGGCACAGCTGCTTATACTCACTCTGGGCCCGAAGGATGGACACCTGAGCACACACATGCAGCACCCGTGGCCGTATTTTATACAGTTTCCCATAGGACCTGTAGAACCTGTAGTTTCAATAAATACGTCTGCTTCGTCATAATCTCCCTCTGAAGTATAAATGCCTTTTATCTTATTGCCGTCCATTTTTACATCCACTACTCTTGACATCAAATTCAGTTTTATATCTTTACTTAAAATATAATTTCTGACAGCGGGTTCAATTTTATTCACGTCATAGAGCCATGCATGGGCATGATTGGGAAAATCCAGATTCTTATGTCTGGTAAGGCTGTCTGTGATATTTATAAGATCTCCTGCTCCGAGAGCTTTTATTTCTTCAGCAGCAGTGTATCTGCCGTTGTTTCTCATTATTCCGCCTACATTTCCAAGGCCGAGTACCATATCCGTTTTTTCATAAACAACTACATCCGCACCTGCCTTTTTGGCAGTCAAAGCTGCAGCAGCTCCGGACCATCCGCAGCCGATTATTATTACCTTCATAAAAATGCCTCCTATATAAATTTTCTATCTTTGAATAAATTTCTCGGATCCATCTGAACTTTGCAGAACTTTTTGATTACATCATTTTTATAATGGTGGGTGCAGCTGGAACATATACCTTCGCCGCAGTTCATTTTGGAATTGTTGCAGCAGGAAAAATTCAGAGAGCTGTCTGCAAGCTGAAGAATGTCATAAGTCAATATATCGGGACCGCCGCAGTGAACCAGATTTATGTTTTCTGCAGTTAAAAGATCATTGAGAATGGTTTTGAATTTATCCGTGAGATTTTCGCCTTCCATCATATTGCAGTAAACTACAGTGGAGCTGTACTTGTCAAGATATTTTTCACTGAAATTTTCATCAAATTCACGGTCAATTATGGAAATAACCTTGTTCCCGTTCGCGTGTAACTTTTTCATGACAGGAATTGAAGGAGCAATTCCTATACCTCTGGCTATGATCAGCGAGGTTCCAGCTTTTGCTTTATATATATTTGAAAGACCCATTATTCCATTTGAAAAAGGTCCCCTCATAAATACCTCATCTTTTTCATTTAATTTAAATAAATTTTTTGTCTTGCTGCCGCTTAATTTCAGGGCAACCTTTAAAGTGGACGTGTCTATATCTGCTTCCATTATTGATATTGGGACATCATAGTAATTTGTATTTTTCACACTTCTTAAGAAGATGAAACTTCCTGGATAAACAAGTTCTCTTGTAAGGTTTTCAGGAGCTTTTAAAGTAAAAATGCACAGATTTTTATCAGAAAGATGTTTTTCTAATATAGTACAAGTGTAGGTTTTTCTTAAAGCTTTAGCCCTATGACCATTTGCTATATATTGATCGTATATACAAACACCGCACCAGTCTTTACACTGGCAAAATTCTTTACCAGAGAGCTGGGAGCAGAGAATGCAATCTGAAGTTTCTGCAAGATGGCATGGACAATATGGGCCGCCAGCGTCTATACAATTCATGAAAATAACCTCCGTCTATAATTATTAAAAATACTATAAAGATGTGTACAGTATTAGATTATTTTGCAGAATAATTTTTGTTACTTAAATTTACACAGCCTCCCGTGGTTGTGAACAGATCCTCCAAGCATTTGGCTGTTTTTCAAGCCAAACTGTGAACTGCGGTATCCCTTATATA
>NZ_JBGFFE010000046.1:0-6086 GCF_041224415.1 Clostridium lapidicellarium
AGGCTCAAATTCAGATTTTCTATCTCTTGGTACATTTACTTTAACTGGTCCAAAACTAGTTCTAATATTTTTGGGACTATACCCATTTCTACAATCTTTATTTTCATCAGATAATCTTACATACTTTTCTCTTCCCAGGTGTTCTTCCATTTCTGCTTCTAAAAACTGCTGTATTATGCCTCCAAATAATCTTTGCATAAGTCCATTTTTACCCACTAAGTCTTCCATACTGTTACATTTCTTTAATTCTTTTTTTAAATCAATATCTGGTATTTCTAATACATTCATGATGAGTCTCCTTTCAAAAATTATTTATACTTATTATTTCCACTATTACCAGTTTCCCATACATAAAAATGGCGTACCTGGATTTGATTTACACAAATCCAGGTACGCCCTCATATTTTATTCATTCATCCTCCTTATGTTTTTTTTACTTTTATGTGATGGGCCAATTCCTACAATCTGCCCGGTTATTTTGTTGAAACAGCACTCTCCAAGCTCGTTTTCCAATTTATTTTTGTAAATCGATTTATATTTGAAATATATGATTGGTACTGCATAAACCACTGTATTCTGGAAAATGATTTCCAATTTCACGCTGCATCTCTCTTTAATTTCATTAATCTGCCTATTTTTTTCAACATCATATAGATTTATTTTATGTTTATATTCATTTACCTTACCCTCACTCAGATTTTTTCTCTTCATCCTTTTTTCAGCTTCTGCCTTCAACGATGCATAATATCTGTCAATTCTCTTTACTTCCTTACTTTCAGCTGATATATTTTTAAAATTGCCCATTCTGGAACTGCCGACAATTTTTATCTGCTCTACTGCTTTTTAAAACCTTCCAAAAAATTCACGTCACAATTCACAGGATAATCATATTGGGGTTTGACATCATAAAATATTCTGTTAAGTTTTTGGAAAAATCGCTGTCAAAACACAGCTTCAGTTCGGTTTTTCCAAATATATCCTTGCGCTCATAGGGTATGACCACATATATAAGTGAATATCCGGTTTCAGTGCTTAAAAGGATCTGGGATTCATTTCTAAAGTTTTCAATTTGACCGTCCTTTTCTCTTCTTGTCATTCCTCCATAAAATACGGCAGTTTTATATCCATTCTGTTTCAATAATTTTTCCAGAAATTTAACTGTAGTCTTATATTTTGTAAATACTATAGTCTCGGCGTATCTTTTAGTAAATTTTATATTTACATCGCTTCTCTTATTTCTAACCATTACATCAGACACCAATGCTCTCAATTTTTCAATGTTTTTAGGCTCCATCAATTCCCCTGATTTGACAAAATTCCAGGCAACAGTTTTTCTGTTCTTCAGGTGATGTGCTTCATCTCCCATATCTTTAAATCTAGGATCATCGCTGGTTATAAAATTCTGATTGAACTTTCTTCTCAATTCATCACTCCACTGATTCACAAGAGATGGCGGGACAAGTATCAATATTCTCCTTGCAAATCCTCTTATAATATATTCCATCATGACAGTACAGGCTTCTATAGTTTTCCCAAGCCCAACTTCGTCGCAAAGGAGCGCCCGACCTCTAAATTTTTTAAGTACTTCTTTAACTGTTCTCACCTGGTAATCAAATAAATTCATGTCTCTTATGATATTTTTGGATAAAATATTGTCAAAATCAGGGACAACTGCAAAGTCTTTTGCAAGCTCATAAATCTGGCTCCACTTTTCATCATCAAAATTAAATTCTGACAACTGTACTATTTTACTATATGCCTCAGAAGAATTTTTGATGCAATTGAATATTTCATCCCTTTTATCAACTTCATTTAAATTTTCCAGTATAAGTTCATTTTCTTTTCTACAATATGAAATAATCGCCCTGCTGCCCCCTTTATATCTTTAAAAAATTCCTTGATGCCCCTTCCTGTTATTATATTCTCATTCTTGTGTAGCATAATCTTCTCTAGTTCTACAACTCTATTATTTATATACATATTACCATATTGAACTTAATTAGACCAAAAAGCTTGTATAAAGATTAAATGCAATCAAAGCATTCTGAATTCCTCAGACTTATATCCGTAATTGCCTTTTAAAATTTTGTCAATTATATCAAGCAGCTTTTGCCTGTCCTGAGAGAGGGTACCGCCTAAAGCCACATAGTTGGAGGCGTGGTTGCTTCTAAAAATGCAATTGTCTATGTCGATATCCTTAATGAGCTCCCTGGTTTCCAGCATGACTTCTCTGGGATTTAAGAGTTCAAACTTCCCACTTTCCACATCTTTCGACAGCTCCGTTCCATCCTCAACCATGAGAGTCAGAAGGCCGACATAGTCAGGCTTCATGGAATTTATAACTTTTGCCGATTCCACTGCATTTTGTTCCCAATTTTTCTTTCCGCCTATTCCGGAAATAAAAGTAGTCGAAAGTTTTATCCCGCTGTTTCTGATCTTTTTGCCTGCCTCTATTATCTGCCTGGAATCAGCTCCTTTTTTTATCTTTTTCAATATTTCATCACTTCCGCTTTCCACACCCATGTACAGCATTTTAAGCCCCAGGGTCTTTAATTCACTCATATTGTCCTGGGATTTTGCAAGCACGTCTCCCGAAGCGGCGTAGGATGAAATTCTGCTGCATTCCGGGAAAAGTGATTTTATTTTAAGCAATATACCTCTCAGCTTGTCCATTGGAAGTACAAGTGCATCTCCATCTGCCAAAAATATTCTGTCAACATGTCCGTATACTTCTCTCGCTTCTTTTAAATCTGCGTATATTTCCTCCATACTTCTCATTCTGAATTTCTTTTTCTTGTACATATCACAAAAAGTACACCTGTTGTGTGCACAGCCTATAATAACCTGAATTATAAAACTCCCCGCCTCACTGGGAGGTCTGTATACAATACCTTCGTAATCCACTGCAATCTCCTCCTGCCTATAAAATCCTAGATCAACAGTTATATTGTAACACTCAGAAGCATATTTTTCAGTGTTATGAGTAAAATGACAACATTATACAATTTTATTGTATTTCACGTACCAGTCGGCAAATTTCTGCAGTCCCTCTTCTATTGTAGTGGAGGGCTTGAAACCCACAGCTTTTTGAAGCATATCGGTGGAAGCGTATGTCACAGGCACATCCTCCGGTTTCATGGGCTCAAAAATTTTACGGAACACCACTTTTTTACCCAGTGCACTGCTCAAGGCTCTCTCCAGATTATCTACAAATACCATCAACTTTTCGGGTCTGCCGCTGCCTATATTGAAAATCCTGCTGTATTCCTCACTTCCAGGTGGATTGTTTAAAAGCCTCAAAATTCCCTCTACGGTATCATCTATATACGTAAAATCCCTGTACAGATCATATTCAAAACCTCCGTTGTTGAATATCCTGACAGGCTCTCCTGCAAAATATTCATCTGCAAATCTGAAATATACCATATCAGGTCTTCCCATGGGCCCGTAAACTGTAAAAAATCTGAGACCTGTAGAAGGAATCCCGTACAGATGGCTGTAAGCGTAGGCCATAAGTTCATTGGATCTTTTGGAAGCTGCATATAGGGACAATGGGCTGTCCACAAAATCAGATTCTTCAAAAGGCACCTTTTTGCCGGAACCGTAAACGGAACTTGAAGATGCATATACAAGATGATCTACGGGATTATGTCTGCACCCTTCAAGTATGTTAAAAAACCCCATAATATTGTTCCGTATATATATATCGGGATTTTCCATGGAATATCTTACTCCAGCCTGGGCAGCCAAGTTTACGACTATACGGGGCTTATATTCTTTAAAAACCTTCATAACCAGAAACTTGTCTGAAATATCTCCCCTGGCAAAAGTAAACTTGTCAAAAAGTTCAAGTTCACCCAGCCTGGCATATTTAAGATCTACATCATAGTAATCATTCATATTGTCAATCCCAATTACACGGCAGTCTTTTTCAAGCAGCTTTCTGGACAGATAAAATCCGATAAAACCTGCAGCTCCCGTAACAAGATATGTTTTATCCGTATCCAACAACCTATATCCCAATTCAACGTCCCCCCACTTAAAATATCTGTAAATTTCAATACACAATCAGCTCTCTGCCGCCGCAATTTCAAAAATTGAACCTGAAGTTTCAGTGCACGGCCTCCCAATGGAATGGTACTCCACTACCGCCTTTTTCATTTCCCCAACATCGTATAAATTTCTCCCGTCATACACCAGAGGAGTTTTCATAAGTTTCTTATAAGTTTTCGGCCTGACTGCCTTGATCTCGCTCCATTCAGTAAAAATAAAACATACATTGGCATCAAGCAAAGCTTCTCCGGCATTTTTCACGTACCTTATGGACCCCTGTCCAATTCTACCTTCGGGAAATTTTCTTTTAAAGTTTTCCATTCCTGCAGGATCGTAAGCACAGACCTGTGCCCCGTGACTTAAAAGCAGGGGCACATTGTCAAGGGAAGGCGCCTCCCTCAAATCATCAGTGCCGGGTTTAAAGGTGAGCCCGAGGACTGCCACTTTGAGCCCGCTGAAGGTAATGAGACGCCTGCAGGCCTTTTTATACAACATGGTCTTCTGATTCCTGTTCACATCGATGGCCGCCCTGACAGTCCTAAGCTCATATCCGTTCTGCCTTGCCAGGTACTCGAGGGCTTTTGTATCTTTGGGAAAGCATGAACCACCGTAGCCTATGCCTGCATTCAAAAATTTTCTGCCAATACGCTCGTCAAAACTCATTCCCCTGGCCACGTCCCTAATATCGGCACCCACCCTCTCGCAGAGATTGGCGATATCATTCATATAGGATATCTTAAGGGCTAAAAAATCATTTGACGCATACTTTATCATTTCGGCAGACCGCCTACTCACAGACACTATTGGAAGATTAAATGGCCTGTAGATACCCACAAGTATTTTCTCTGCCCAACTGCTTTCAGTACCTATTACAATTCTGGCCGAATGGAGGGTATCGTGAACTGCGGAGCCCTGTGCCAGGAATTCAGGATTGGAGGCCACCTCCACTTTTATTTTCCTGCCGCAGCCCGCACCATTTCCAGTACAGATTTCACCGTCACGGGGCAGAAAATCTTTTATGAACTGTTCCACCTTGTCGTTGGTGCCAACAGGTACAGTGGATTTCACCACCACAAGACAATCTTTTTCCACAGTTTCAGCTATTTGCCTCGCAGCTGTGGCTATATGTGCAAGATCTGCAGAACCATCCGGCTGTTCAGGAGTTCCAACACCAATAAAAATAGCATCCGCATCTCTATAAGCTGATCTGTAATCCGTCGTGTAATTGAGCCTGCCCTCTGCATAATTTTTTCTCATCAATTCTTCCAAATCGGCTTCATAAATCGGAGAAATACCCTGCTCCATCGTTCTTATTTTATCTTCATCAATATCCACACAGGTAACCTGATGGCCGACTTCTGCAAAGCAGACTCCCGCCACAAGTCCCACATAACCTGTACCTGCCACTGCTATCCTGTACATAATACAAATTACCTTCCTTTAAAAATTAATATAATTTTTCATATACCCCTAGTGTGACACACTACTTTTAATGTATTATAAACTAACTGTTAAAAGGAAATTAAGATAAGACTTAAAATGGTGGAGCAGAACAGATAATATTGAAATGAACGTTACTTTTTAATATTGTCTATAAAAAAATAAAGGCCGTTAAGCCTCTACTTTTTATATATCATCTTATTTTTCAGCACTCCTATATCCACTTCATGGTGCCCTAGCATAGATTTAATAACATTTATATTTTCATCTACATTCGATATATTTTTCTCAATATGTTCTATGTCTCCTTGTATATGTGATATGTCAATACTCATTTTATCCATCTTTGCTTTGGATACTTCGGAACTATGTACCAATGCTTTTAATATTCGCGTATTTTCATCTACCTGGGATTTAATAGGTTCTAACTTCTTATCTAATTTTGTATCCAGCAAATCGGCTATTTGTTCTAAATCCCTTTTCTCCACAAGCCTCACCCCTTCATATTTATAATTATAGCATATGCAATTCATTATATAAATATATACTGATCGTGTCAATTTACTGTAGGTTAAAAAGCTACAGACTTTCCC
>NZ_JBGFFE010000047.1:0-5659 GCF_041224415.1 Clostridium lapidicellarium
TGTGATCCTTGAAAATTAGACAGAATAATATAGGGAAACTTATACGAGAAAAAACCAGCAATTCTTTTGAGCTGCGATGAGCAGCCGAGGAAGTAATTTCGAAATAAATCTGTATTGTGTTTGAGTTGATGTGTCATATCAGCTTTGCAATACACTTAAAATTGGCAGTGACGAGTAAAGCGAGGGAAAGGCCGAAGGAGGAGCGGAACTTACTAATGTAATTGAGCGCCGGAATGAGGCATTTGACGAAGCTGAACGAAGTTAATGGCAATTTTCAACAGAGCCAAAAGGACTTTTAAATTAAGAGTTTGATCCTGGCTCAGGACGAACGCTGGCGGCGTGCTTAACACATGCAAGTCGAGCGAAGCAGACCTTTCGGGGGATGCTTAGCGGCGGACGGGTGAGTAACACGTGGGTAACCTGCCTCAAAGAGGGGGATAGCCTCCCGAAAGGGAGAATAATACCGCATGAGGAGTGCCTTTCACATGGAGGGCACTTTAAAGGAGAAATCCGCTTTGAGATGGACCCGCGGCGCATTAGCTAGTTGGCAGGGCAGAGGCCTACCAAGGCGACGATGCGTAGCCGACCTTAGAGGGTGAACGGCCACATTGGAACTGAGAGACGGTCCAGACTCCTACGGGAGGCAGCAGTGGGGAATATTGCACAATGGGCGGAAGCCTGATGCAGCAACGCCGCGTGAGTGAAGAAGGTTTTCGGATTGTAAAGCTCTGTCATATGGGACGATAGTGACGGTACCATATGAGGAAGCCACGGCTAACTACGTGCCAGCAGCCGCGGTAATACGTAGGTGGCAAGCGTTGTCCGGAATTACTGGGCGTAAAGGGTGCGCAGGCGGACATTTAAGTGAGATGTGAAAGACCCGGGCTTAACTTGGGCAGGGCATTTCAAACTGGGTGTCTTGAGTGCAGGAGAGGAGAACGGAATTCCTAGTGTAGCGGTGAAATGCGTAGAGATTAGGAAGAACACCAGTGGCGAAGGCGGTTCTCTGGACTGTAACTGACGCTGAGGCACGAAAGCGTGGGTAGCAAACAGGATTAGATACCCTGGTAGTCCACGCCGTAAACGATGAGTACTAGGTGTAGGAGGTATCGACCCCTTCTGTGCCGCAGTAAACACAATAAGTACTCCGCCTGGGAAGTACGATCGCAAGATTAAAACTCAAAGGAATTGACGGGGGCCCGCACAAGCAGCGGAGCATGTGGTTTAATTCGAAGCAACGCGAAGAACCTTACCTGGGCTTGACATCCCCTGCATATCTTAGAGATAAGAGAAGCCCTTCGGGGCAGGGAGACAGGTGGTGCATGGTTGTCGTCAGCTCGTGTCGTGAGATGTTAGGTTAAGTCCTGCAACGAGCGCAACCCCTGTTGCTAGTTGCTAACAGTAAGATGAGCACTCTAGCGAGACTGCCGCGGCTAACGCGGAGGAAGGTGGGGATGACGTCAAATCATCATGCCCCTTATGTCCAGGGCGACACACGTGCTACAATGGGCAGGACAGAGAGAAGCGAGACCGCGAGGTGGAGCGAACCTTGAAATCTGCCCCCAGTTCGGATTGCAGGCTGCAACCCGCCTGCATGAAGATGGAGTTGCTAGTAATCGCGAATCAGCATGTCGCGGTGAATACGTTCCCGGGCCTTGTACACACCGCCCGTCACACCATGAGAGCCGGCAACACCCGAAGTCCGTAGTCTAACGAAAGAGGACGCGGCCGAAGGTGGGGTTGGTGATTGGGGTGAAGTCGTAACAAGGTAGCCGTAGGAGAACCTGCGGCTGGATCACCTCCTTTCTAGGGAGTCGAGGGACAGCTTAAGAGCTGTTCTACAGTAAGAAGGTTTGACTCGTATAGGTGTGCCGTTATTCTGTTTAATTTTGAGGGATCATNAAGGTGGGGTTGGTGATTGGGGTGAAGTCGTAACAAGGTAGCCGTAGGAGAACCTGCGGCTGGATCACCTCCTTTCTAGGGAGTCGAGGGACAGCTTAAGAGCTGTTCTACAGTAAGAAGGTTTGACTCGTATAGGTGTGCCGTTATTCTGTTTAATTTTGAGGGATCATATCCTTGAAAATTTTATTGTTAGGGGGTATAGCTCAGCTGGGAGAGCATCTGCCTTGCACGCAGAGGGTCAAGAGTTCGAATCTCTTTATCTCCANNNGAGGGCTTATAGCTCAGTTGGTTAGAGCGCACGCCTGATAAGCGTGAGGTCGATGGTTCGAGTCCATTTAAGCCCACCAATAAAATAAGGAAAAAAATCCTTTGATAATATTAAAATGAACAATTGTCCTTTGAAAATTGCACAGTAAATATAGTAAAATTGACAGGAGCGAGTACAGCATGGAAAAGGCCGAACGAGGAGCAGAGTTTACTTAGTGTAAATGAGCACCGCAGTGAGGTATTTGACGCAGCTGGACGAAGCTAATGGCAATTTTAAAGCTAAGGTTATAGAAACAGAAATAACCTTTTGTAGAAAGATGCAGATTAAAGCTAAGATTGATGCAATATAGAATAGTTAAGATTTGTAACCAACAAGAACCGAAAGGGAACTNTAACCTTTTGTAGAAAGATGCAGATTAAAGCTAAGATTGATGCAATATAGAATAGTTAAGATTTGTAACCAACAAGAACCGAAAGGGAACTCCACAGCAGAGCTGCGGAGTGCAATTTAGGCACCAAATCGAAGATTTGGACTAAATTATCAGGTCAAGCTACAAAGGGCGCACGGAGGATGCCTTGGCACCAGGAGCCTAAGAAGGACGCGATAAGCTGCGAAAAGCTCTGGGTAGGCGCAAATAGCCAGAGAACCAGAGATATCCGAATGGGGAAACCCACCCAGGCGAGAGCGTGGGTACCGCAGTTTGAATAAATAGGAGTGCGGGGGCAAACCCGGGGAACTGAAACATCTAAGTACCCGGAGGAAGAGAAAGAAAGATCGATTTTCTGAGTAGCGGCGAGCGAAAGGGAAAGAGCCCAAACCAGGGACTTGTCCCTGGGGTTGAGGGCAGGCCATAGAGGAACGGAAGCTTAACTGAATACAACTGGAAAGTTGAGCCGCAGGAGGTAAGAGCCCTGTAAGTGAAAAGCTGAAGTTCCGGGGTCTGTGCCAGAGTACCACGAGACACGAGAAACCTTGTGGGAAGCAGGGAGGACCACCTCCCAAGGCTAAATACTACCTGGTGACCGATAGAGAAGAAGTACCGTGAGGGAAAGGTGAAAAGAACCCCGGGAGGGGAGTGAAATAGAAACTGAAACCGTGTGTCCACAAATAGTCGAAGCACAATAGAGTGCGACGGCGTGCTTTTTGTAGAACGAGCCAGCGAGTTGCGGTGCGCAGCGAGGTTAAGTACTTAAGGTACGGAGCCGGAGGGAAACCGAGTCTCAATAGGGCGACAAGTTGAGTGCTGCAGACCCGAAACCGGGTGACCTATCCATGGCCAGGTTGAAGCGGGAGTAAAATTTCGTGGAGGACCGAACCAGAATGGTGTTGAAAAACCATGGGATGAGCTGTGGATAGCGGAGAAATTCCAATCGAACTCGGAGATAGCTGGTTCTCCTCGAAATAGCTTTAGGGCTAGCGTTGGGTTAATAGTAATGGAGGTAGAGCACTGACTGGGATAGGGGCTGACAACAGTTGCCGAACCCTATCAAACTCCGAATGCCATATACTAAGATACCCAGCAGTCAGACTGCGAATGATAAGATCCGCGGTCAAAAGGGAAAGAGCCCAGACCACCAGCTAAGGTCCCAAAGTGTAAGTTAAGTGGTAAAGGAGGTGTGATCTCCGAGACAACTAGGATGTTGGCTCAGAAGCAGCCATACATTAAAAGAGTGCGTAATAGCTCACTAGTCAAGAGGTCATGCGCCGAAGATGTCCGGGGCTAAAATTTACCACCGAAGCTGTGGGCTTTAAGGAGCGGTAGAGGAGCATGCTGCCATGGCAGAAGCCGTACCGGAAGGAGCGGTGGACATGGCAGGAGAGAGAATGCTGGCATAAGTAGCGAGAAATAAGTGAGAATCTTATTGGTCGAAAGCCTAAGGTTTCCTGGGGAAGGTTCGTCCACCCAGGGTAAGTCGGGACCTAAGCCGAGGCCGAGAGGCGTAGGCGATGGGGAATCGGTTGAGATTCCGATACCACAGAAATACCGGTAAAGACCTGAAGGGATGACGCAGGAGGAATAGATGTGCATACAGATGGAGGTATGTCCAAGCAGCGAGTGAGGGAAGGGAGGCAAATCCCCCTTTTCAATTGTGAGCTGTGACGGGGAATCCGAAAGGAGAAGTATCGAACATCATACTGCCGAGAAAAGTCTCTAGGGAGGTAAGAAGTGCCCGTACCGCAAACCGACACAGGTAGGTGAGGAGAGGATCCTAAGACCAGCGGAAGAATTGTTGTCAAGGAACTCGGCAAATTGACTCCGTAACTTCGGGAGAAGGAGTGCCCCGAAAGGGGCCGCAGAGAAGAGGCTCAAGCAACTGTTTATCAAAAACACAGGTTTCTGCTAAAGCGAAAGCTGAAGTATAGGAGCTGACGCCTGCCCGGTGCTGGAAGGTTAAGGGGAAGACTAAATAGAGATATGAAGGTCAGAACTTAAGCCCCAGTAAACGGCGGCCGTAACTATAACGGTCCTAAGGTAGCGAAATTCCTTGTCGGGTAAGTTCCGACCCGCACGAATGGCGTAATGATTTGAGCACTGTCTCGACAACAAATCCGGCGAAATTGAAGTGCAAGTGAAGATGCTTGCTACCCGCGATTGGACGGAAAGACCCCGTAGAGCTTTACTGTAGCTTAACACTGAATTTTGGTATTGTCTGTACAGGATAGGTGGGAGGTGTAGAAGCAGGGGCGCCAGCCTCTGTGGAGCCGCAGGTGGGATACCACCCCGACAGTACCGGGATTCTAACCGGGTGCCATGAAACTGGTGACGGGACAATGTTAGGTGGGCAGTTTGACTGGGGCGGTCGCCTCCGAAAGAGTAACGGAGGCGTACAAAGGTTTCCTCAGGAGGGTTAGAAATTCTCCGCAGAGTGCAAAGGCAAAAGGGAGCCTGACTGCGACACAGACAGGTGGAGCAGGGACGAAAGTCGGTCTTAGTGATCCGGTGGTACCTCGTGGGAGGGCCATCGCTCAACGGATAAAAGCTACCTCGGGGATAACAGGCTGATCTCCCCCAAGAGTTCACATCGACGGGGAGGTTTGGCACCTCGATGTCGGCTCGTCGCATCCTGGGGCTGAAGTAGGTCCCAAGGGTTGGGCTGTTCGCCCATTAAAGCGGCACGCGAGCTGGGTTCAGAACGTCGTGAGACAGTTCGGTCCCTATCCGTCGCGGGCGCAGGAAATTTGAGAGGAGCTGTCCTTAGTACGAGAGGACCGGGATGGACTGACCTCTGGTGAACCAGTTGTTCCGCCAGGAGCACCGCTGGGTAGCCAAGTTGGGAAGGGATAAACGCTGAAAGCATCTAAGCGTGAAGCCCCCCTCGAGAATAGATTTCCCACAGCGAAAGCTGGTAAGACCCCTCGGAGAACACGAGGAGATAGGTCAGGGGTGTAAGCAGGGTGACCTGCTGAGCTGACTGATACTAATAGGTCGAGGGCTTGACCAAAGTGGAAAAAGGGAAACGTATTTACTGTGCAATTTTGAGAGGACAG
>NZ_JBGFFE010000048.1:0-4411 GCF_041224415.1 Clostridium lapidicellarium
CGAGAAAGGACAGAAGAAGTCAGGAAGAATTGAAATCCAGTAAATAATTTCTTTCCTATAGATTAAATATTTTTGAGTGGTCAAGTCACTTTTTCAGGTATGCCCTAAATATTAGATCTTTATCTGATATTTAGGGCATATCTTATATTTATTGCTGGATATTTCAAATAATGATTAATTACTTATTTTTCCCTATGGGAAATTATTTCTGGGAACAATTAGAAATTTTGAGTATTGGTAGCTTATTTTAAAATATTCTGATAAAATGAAAATAAGGAGCTTTGGAGGCACTTATGGATTTTAGAATTTGTCTGTATTGTGAACAGGCTTATATATTTGTGTAATGACATTTATCAGATGATTTGAAATTAATTGAAAATAAATATTTGTGAGGAGGCTTGAATTATGTTACTGCTTGATGAAAAAGATATTAAAAAAGTATTTGATATGAAAAGTGCTATTGATGCAGCAAAGGAATCGTTGTCCATATTTTCACAGGGCAAGAGTGTAGTACCTTTGAGAACAAATATTGATATACCGAAATATGAAGGGCAAAGTTTGTTTATGCCGGCCTATGTAGAAGGACTTGACACTGCCGGTATAAAAATTGTATCGGTTTTCCCTAAAAATGTTGAAAAGGGTTTACCTTCAGTACCGGCCAAAATGATACTTCTTGATGGTAAAACTGGAGATGTAGTATGTATAATGGATGGAACTTATTTAACTCAGCTCAGGACAGGAGCCACATCAGGTGCGGCAGCAGATATCCTGTCAAGAAAGAATTCAAAAAATGGTGCATTATTTGGAACAGGCGGCCAGGCAGCATCACAGCTGGAAGCAATGCTGACAGTGAGAAATCTTGATGTGGTGAAAGTATTTGATATTGATAGAAAAAGAGCCGAGGCCTTTGCTCAAAAAATGAGCAGAGAACTGAGCAGTTTTTCCACTAAAATTGTTGCTGCAAAAAATTCTGATGATGCAGTTAAAGATGCGGATATTATAACTACGGTAACTACTTCTAGAAAAGCTGTTTTTGACGGCGGACTTGTGAAAATGGGAGCCCATATTAATGGAGTTGGTTCATACACTCCTGTTATGGAGGAACTGGATGAATATATAGTTCAGAATGCTGATAGAATTTATATGGATTCTAAGAATGCCGTTCTTTCAGAAAGTGGCGACTTTATAATCCCAATTCGAAAAGGACTTATTGATGAAGGCAAGATAAATGGAGAGTTGGGAGAAGTTATCTGTGGTAAGATTAAAGGAAGGACTTCTGAAAAAGAAATTACCATCTATGAAACTGTGGGAATTGCTGTAATGGATGTTGTTACGGCTTATAAAATCTATGAAAGGGCAGTTAATTCTGGCATAGGTACAGAAGTGGAATTGTAGGTTTAAACATCAGATAGTTTTTAATATTTAAATTGATGAATATATATAAGTTAGATATAATGAATATATAGAGAAATATATAAACACGATGCTCAGCTTAGAAGGTAATTTTAAACTCCAGCGTGTTTATTTTCCTTGAGAGAATAATCATCGTATTTGTACATATGATTTAATAATTGGAGTTGATAAAGTATGAGGTTAAATATAAATTTAGGTTTTAAAAAAAAGTTGAGTTTGCCTATACATTATAATAATATCCTTCAGGCAGTGATATTGAACTGGCTTGGAAATGAGAATTATCAAAAATTTATACATGACTTTGGATATAAAGTGGGAAAAAGGAAATATAAGCTGTTCACGTTTTCTAAAATATATGGGAA
Organism: Clostridium lapidicellarium; assembly: GCF_041224415.1. Classification (NCBI taxonomy): domain Bacteria; kingdom Bacillati; phylum Bacillota; class Clostridia; order Eubacteriales; family Clostridiaceae; genus Clostridium; species Clostridium lapidicellarium. The sequence continues at coordinate 1,776 of NZ_JBGFFE010000048.1, forward strand.
ATTTAAAATAGATAGGGAAAGAAAAACTATAGATTTTTTTGACAATGCCCATTTTACTATTTCATCTTTGGAGAATAAGTTTTTAAGTTATCTGGCAACAAATGTCATAGAGAAAGATAACTTTAAGTTTGGAAATAATATAGTGAATGTTAATTCAATTGAAACTGTGAATAATAAAATTTCTGAAAGAGAGGAAGTATACACAAAATCGCCTATAGTCATGTACAGTACTTTTAAAAATTATAAAGGAAATAAGACATATTATTATAGCCCGTTGGAACGTGAATTTAGCGAACTTATAAGGAAAAATCTAATACATAAATATGAAGCTTATTATAATAAACTGCCTTTAAGAGATGATTTTTCCATAAGCCCAATCAACAAGAAGGGACTTAAAGAGAGGGTAGTTATATACAAAGATTATGTAATAAAGGGCTGGGATGGGGAATTCTTGCTTGAAGGTTCAGAGGAACTTATGAATATAGCTTATAATGCCGGAATCGGATCAAAAAATTCTCAGGGATTTGGATGTGTTGAAATAAAGAAATAAAAAATGTTTTTAATTTGCCTTTTGATATTTTATCGTCGACCCTGAATAGAGCAAAAATTGCCGGGGGTCGACAATTTTTATATCTGCAGTTAATTGGAGGCCTGAGATTGATTTTTGAAATTCTTCCAAAGATTTTCCTGTATATTGCAATTTTGGATAAGCTGGTGTATTCTATATTCGATGGGTTTTAGAATACCTAATGAGGAATTGAAACTATCAAATTATATCGGCATTTATCCGCCTTGCATACGTTTTAGAATACCTAATGAGGAATTGAAACAAGCAACCAGCACAATACCCAGATGCCGCAAGCTGGGTTTTAGAATACCTAATGAGGAATTGAAACTAGAATATAATATAGTTGTAATAAAAAAAGAAGCAAGTTTTAGAATACCTAATGAGGAATTGAAACATAGAAGGCAAGCTGATATTATCATGTTCCAGTTCGGTTTTAGAATACCTAATGAGGAATTGAAACTTATATGTGGTTTTGAACCTTCTTCTAAAATCCCGCCGTTTTAGAATACCTAATGAGGAATTGAAACGCCATTAGGGGTATGAATGCAATAGTAGTGCACGGGTTTTAGAATACCTAATGAGGAATTGAAACATGAAATCTTCGTATGCTCTTTGGAACGGGTGAAGTTTTAGAATACCTAATGAGGAATTGAAACTTGAGCATATGCGAAGATGGATTTTTTCTCAAGCCCCGTTTTAGAATACCTAATGAGGAATTGAAACTTTTTTCCCCTTTTTAATATTATCTTTATTATAACAGTTTTAGAATACCTAATGAGGAATTGAAACGCAAATACTTTCTTTTTCCATGATGTCCATTCAGTAAGTTTTAGAATACCTAATGAGGAATTGAAACTGAATTCATAGTCTCCTCTTTCTAACATTCCTATATGTTTTAGAATACCTAATGAGGAATTGAAACCCTGGAATAAGAAACTTGCAGTCCTTCGAGTTTTAAAGTTTTAGAATACCTAATGAGGAATTGAAACTTCCTATATTATCAACGTAAGTTGTAGGTGCCGGGTGTTTTAGAATACCTAATGAGGAATTGAAACTATCCCTGAACTTTCCATCATTATCGCCATTCACCGTTTTAGAATACCTAATGAGGAATTGAAACTCGATAATGTGGGCGGTAAAATTCGAGTTTGGAGCTCAGTTTTAGAATACCTAATGAGGAATTGAAACAAAGTCCATTGTTCTTATCATATTGAATATTACCAGTTTTAGAATACCTAATGAGGAATTGAAACGGCTATATAACAAATAAAAAATAAATAGATAGAGAGGTTTTAGAATACCTAATGAGGAATTGAAACTTTTCTATCATAACCTTGTGTACGTCTATAATAGCAGTTTTAGAATACCTAATGAGGAATTGAAACAAAGAATATGGCTATAATATTGAAGTCAATAAGCGAGTTTTAGAATACCTAATGAGGAATTGAAACAATCTAAATTGGAGAGTGACCCAAGCTTTAAATCTTTCGTTTTAGAATACCTAATGAGGAATTGAAACTATTGGCGCCCCAAGCCACAGCATTAGAACCAAGGTTGTTTTAGAATACCTAATGAGGAATTGAAACGTCTATACAGGTTAAGAGGGCATAGGAGGTAAAAGGTTTTAGAATACCTAATGAGGAATTGAAACTTGTTGGAGCTGATGAAGATTCAACAAACAAAAATCTGTGTTTTAGAATACCTAATGAGGAATTGAAACAAATTTTATACCTGTCCATTCTTGAAGGTTTGAATTGTTTTAGAATACCTAATGAGGAATTGAAACCGTTTCTGGTGCTGACCGTGTAGAAATTGGCTTTGCAAGTTTTAGAATACCTAATGAGGAATTGAAACTTTTTCTTTCTAAATATTTCATAGACATTCAAAGAATGGTTTTAGAATACCTAATGAGGAATTGAAACGTAAGGGTATAAGCTCCGTAAGAACTTTAGGATCTAGTTTTAGAATACCTAATGAGGAATTGAAACTGTATAAGGCACCACTTAGAGGAGCCGGGGACAACTGTTTTAGAATACCTAATGAGGAATTGAAACCTGTTGCAACTACC
>NZ_JBGFFE010000049.1:0-4108 GCF_041224415.1 Clostridium lapidicellarium
AAAGGTCAAAGAAAGTCAAAGTCTAAAAAGCATAGATTTGGCCTATAAGTAAAAGCTATTTATAGCAATATATGTATAAACTATTCTTTTGAATGAAATAAAAAATATACGTCACATACAGATGTTTTTTAAGGAGTGACAAAAAAATTGTATGTTTATCTGTGGAAAATCGCTCAGAATGAGAAAAGGGATGCTTATACATTCTGCTGATTAGACTGATTTGTCCTGCTTGGTTTGCTCGTGTTTCTGGGGCTGGTTTTGGGGGCAATTTCTTGTCTTGCTTGTCCAATCTTTTACTCTTTATTCACAATATTTGAGGCTGCCTTACTCTTTTCAATTCAGATTGATCCCCGTTAACTGCTGTGATACCAAGGTCGTATGAGTCTATGGCTTGGCTCGAAAAGCAGATGAATGTTGGGGGGATTTGTTCACAGTTTGTTCATGACCCCCGGGGGTTGCCTGTCTACTAAAATAAAAATCCAAGCCTAAGAAAGCAGATTTGCAATCTGTTTCAATTCCTCATTAGGTATTCTAAAACATTAAGGTCATATTGTAAAGCCTTTATCTGTTCCACGTTTCAATTCCTCATTAGGTATTCTAAAACACCGACGGGCATAGGCTTACAACCGTACAGCATCCAGGTTTCAATTCCTCATTAGGTATTCTAAAACCCTCCGGTATGCAGTTGGGAGATGCGGCGAATACAAGTTTCAATTCCTCATTAGGTATTCTAAAACCAGCTTTAAAGTTACCATTGTTTTCGTGCTTCAGATGTTTCAATTCCTCATTAGGTATTCTAAAACATAAACGTGTTGGATTTTTAGGATATTCTTTTTCATGTTTCAATTCCTCATTAGGTATTCTAAAACCCCCGTTCGCTTTGAACGGGGTCATTCATTTAAGAGTTTCAATTCCTCATTAGGTATTCTAAAACTTGCCTCCTTTGCTTAATTGTGCCGTCTGGCATTGCCAGTTTCAATTCCTCATTAGGTATTCTAAAACATCGTTTTGCATTGCCGGAGTGATAGAAATTTTCGCGTTTCAATTCCTCATTAGGTATTCTAAAACAATTAGGCAATAATGCTTTGAATTTATTAATCCAATGTTTCAATTCCTCATTAGGTATTCTAAAACGTATCAAATATAGAATACACCAGCTTGTCCAAAATTGCAATATGCAGGAAAATCTTCGAAAGAATTTCAAAAATCAATCCTAGGACGCCAATTAACTATAAATATAAAAATCATCGACCCCCGACAATTTTTACTCTATTGAGGGTCGACAGCACAAAATTAATCAAGCTATTTGTAAAAATATTCTATTAGTTTTCTGATAATATATAAAAAAATTGTCCTAAAACATTTAATTTACACCGATATTATCATGCTAAAATTCAACACATATGTAATTTAAATACATCTCATGTTAAGGTTCAACAATGTAAATTAGCCATTCTTTATTTTTATTATAGGACTTAAAGCCGCATAAATAAAGAGTTTTCTTGGAAATTTTCCAGTCATTTTTAATTCTCTAAAATAAATATAAAAAAACAAGATAAAAACATTATAAATCAACAGTTTTCGCTATTTCCATTTGTACATGGGGTTGGAAAATAAATTTATGATTTTCTCCTTGTCACTTATTTAATATATTAAATAAAATAAAACAGTATAAATATTTCATGCTGTTTTCCCAACATTCATATATGTATTCATCAATCGTTATCTTTAAATAAAATCTCCGGCATTTAATCTAAATACCAAAATTTTCATCTAATTTATTTTCTTATATATTGAAGATACCTTATACTATATCAAGTCTTACTTTTTTGCTGAGCTTCAGGAATACTTTATCAAGCTTGTCTAGAATATCCCTTGATAATATAATAGAACCAGTCTTTGCATTTTCTATTACATGTTCTTCACGAGAAGCCTTGGGAATTGCAAATCACATCATTTGTTCTTACAACCCATGGCAAAAGTATTTGAATCAGCTTAACATTATATCTTTTTGCCGCTTCATTTACAGTCTTATTTTTCAATAATTGCTCTCTCAATCTTCTACCTTGTGCCATAAGACAATAAGCCATAACAAGCATTTTGTGCCTCCTCTTTTTAATCTAGACCATATGACTGCTTCTACCTTTAAATAATTGAATTGAAGAGGCTACCTAGGATTGAAAAAAATAAGCACATGAATATGGCATTTGTTCCACAGCTAAAACTAGTGAGTTTTCTGATAAGCCTTTGTAAATATATTCTTAGCCCCCGCATTATGGGGATATACTTTCAATACTAAAAATATTTTATCCCTGATTTCACTTATTGCTTTACCAACTAAACGTTCAGCTTTACCATCACCATACATCTCTGCAGTATCTATAAATGTCATTCCAAATTCTATTTCAAGCCTTAGAGTTCTTATTTCACACTCCATATTTGAAGCATTCTCTCCCAAATACCAGGTTCCCTGTCCTAATGCAGGTACAAAAGTTCCATCAGGTAATTTTACTTTTTTCTTTTCATTAATATTTCTAATCTCTTCTATTTCCCTTTCGCTTATTAAACTCAAAATATCACTTTTTTCCTAAATAAACCCACCAAATTTACAGGCCAAAATTACCTTTACTGAAATGTGATTTTAAAAAATAACTACCCTAATCACTTTATTATAATATTCAATTGAAATTCTACAGTCAAGACTTTAATAATTCATTTAAAATATAATCTTCACTTCTTTAACATTTGGAATCACCTTTCCTATATGACACTTCATGTTCAATCAAAAAAACATTTTGAAAAACTTTTCTGATATATTTTACACATTTAATTAGACGTAATATAATAAATGAGGGAACAAAAAAACAAGTTTCTATTTGTTAAAAAATTTTATCGAAATATTCAAAATATTTGGTCGGTATAGATAAAGAGACTCCGAGGATTATTTTCAATTTACTGAAAGCCATAAATTAACAATTGTACACCAAACCCTGTACAAGATAGGGATAAAAAATGTAGAAAGTATAGAAAAATAAATGGGGATTAAATTTAAATAATTACCTTTTTCCCTTAATAATTTATATACAAAGGAAGTGATATTATAAAAAAAGATATTTATACTTATCCAGCAATAATAACACAATACAAGAATAACATAGGCATTACATTTCCTGATTTGCCAGGCTGTGTATCCGATGCTAATAGCATGGAGGAAGCAGTTAAAAATGCTAGAGAAGCATTAGCATTACATCTATTTGGTATGGAAGAAGATGGATTCGAAATTCCTAAACCATCTCCCATAAACAAGCTCAAGTTGGAGGAGAATGACATACCTTTGTTAGTTGATGTCTATATGCCCTTATATAGAGAGGCAATCCAAAATACTTCTGTAAGGACGACTGTAACTATGCCACAATGGTTAAAAACCTTGGCAGAAAAAAACAATATTAACTTTTCTCAAGTCATTCAGACAGCACTTAAAGAAAAATTAAATATCAATAGTTAATTTTACACGCCCTGCCTTATCAGTAGGGCGCATTTCAATTCCTCACTAGGTATTCTAAAACAAGTGGACAATCCTTCATGGATGGCTACTGGTAGAGGGTTTCAATTCCTCACTAGGTATTCTAAAACGATATTATGATGACTATACCCATGATATGAAATATCCGTTTCAATTCCTCACTAGGTATTCTAAAACTTTAGTATTTCATTTGCTGACCCGATATTATCTTGTTTCAATTCCTCACTAGGTATTCTAAAACACTGGAATAGCTCCGTGACTTGTTCATCTGTTAGCTGTTTCAATTCCTCACTAGGTATTCTAAAACGGGTTAAAAGCCCTCTCCTTTTTAGGAGCTGATGAGTTTCAATTCCTCACTAGGTATTCTAAAACAAGCCCCATATGATATATGGAAAAGGCAGAATCTTAGTTTCAATTCCTCACTAGGTATTCTAAAACAGATACTATTTGCAATGGAAAACTTGTATTTTGGAAGTTTCAATTCCTCACTAGGTATTCTAAAACTAAATTCTTCATCCGTCATATCGGGTAGCATCTCTCGATCGTGTCAATTTACTGTAGGTTAAAAAGCTACAGACTTTCCCT